>JAAZBW010000213.1 GCA_012513625.1 Actinomycetales bacterium
CCCGCCACGTGGCGAAGGCGACGACGGTGGCCGGCTCGATCCCGATCTCCTCCCACCGCGCCAGCTCGGCCGGGATGATCCCGTGCTCCATCACGCCACCCGAATCGGAGCCGGGTAGGAGCTGGACGCCCGCGTCCACGAACGCGCACACCTGCTCCTCGCGCCGGGCGTGCATGGCGAGCATCTGCTCCGCGTAGGCGGGGTACTTCGCAGCGCCCTGCGCCGCGTACTCCGTGAAGTTGTCGATGTTCAGCAGCGTGGGTGTCACGGGGATACCGCGCCGGGCCGCCTCCGCGATGTGATCGGCACTCATGCCCGTGCCGTGTTCGATGCAGTCGATCCCCGCATCGAGCAGGGGTCCCACCGCGGCATGGCTGAAGGTGTGCGCAGCCACCCGGGCGCCGTTCTCGTGGGCGGCAGCGATCCCGTCCCGCAGGACCTCTGCGGGCCAGAGCGGCATCACCACCGCGTCCGCGCCGAGGGAGCGGTCGATCCAGTCGGCCACGAGCTTCACCCAACCGTCACCGGCCCGGGCCTGCCGCGCCATCTCGTCCGGCAGCTCGGCCACGTCCGCGAGCTCCACCGCGTAGTTGCGGATGTGCCTCCTCGGGCGGGCGATGTGCTGACCGGCCCGGATGAGCCGGGGCAGGTCTGCGCGCCCATCAATCCAGCGGGTGTCCACCGGCACTCCGGCGTCCCGGATGAGCAGCACGCCCGTCGCCCGGTCGACGAGTGCCTGCTCCTCCGCCGTGGCGGCGTCGACTCCCCCGTCCTCGTCGAGCCCGATGTGGCAGTGGACGTCCACCAGCCCCGGGAGGACGTAACCGTCGAGGACCAACCCGCCTTCGTCGTCGGGAATCCCGTAGCGGATGGTGCCGTCCTCCACCCAGGCCAGCCCGCTCTCGCCACCCCCCGTGAGGACCGGACCGGGCAGCCGGATCATCGGCCGAGGTACTTCTCGAAGCCCTTCGGGAGGTTCAGCTGCGAGGGGTCCAGCTCCGAGAGGTCGGGCGCCTCCCCCGCACCACCTCCAAACGCCGAAGCGGCAGGCTCCTGTGCCCGCCGCGCCTCGGCCTCGCGCATCTCCATCTCCTGCCGGGCCCGCTTCGCGGGGTTACCGGACTTTCCGCGCTTCTGTTGGCGCTGTGGGGCCATCCGGCCACGGGCCTTCTTGCCCATCCCGGGCATCATCCCGGCTCCCGGCATCCCGGCACCGCGCGCCATCTGCCGCATCATGGTCTTCGCCTGCTCGAACCGGTCCACGAGCGAGTTCACCTCGGTGACTGTGGTCCCGGATCCCTTCGCGATCCGGGAGCGGCGCGAGCCGTTGAGGATCTTCACGTCCTCCCGCTCCGCGGGCGTCATGGAGCGCACGATTGCCTCCACGCGGTCCACCTCGCGCTCGTCGAAGTTCTCGAGCTGCTCGCGCATCTGCCCCATCCCCGGCATCATGCCGAGGATCTTCTTCATCGAGCCCATCTTCTTGATCTGCTGGAGCTGGCCGAGGAAGTCGGTGAGCGTGAGGTCCCCATCGCCCGCGATCTTCGCGGCCATCCGCTCCGCTTCACCCTCGTCGAAGGCCTTCTCGGCGTGTTCGATGAGGGTGAGCACATCACCCATGTCGAGGATGCGCGAGGC
>JAAZBW010000214.1 GCA_012513625.1 Actinomycetales bacterium
ACTCTCCACCTCCCGCCAGAGCGACGGGTCGAACGGCTGGGAGGTGGCCGGCCCGGGGGTGGGCTGGGAGGTGGCCGGCCCGGGGGTGGGCTGGGAGGTGGGCTGCGCGGCATCGGACATGGGAGGAGCCTAACCGGGCGGGGCGGGCTGTCCGCGGCCCACGCGACTCCTCCGGCTCGCCCGCTGAGGCTTCCCCGCGCGAATGACCGCGTGTGCCCCGGACAGACAGCGACGCTATTCGTCCAGAGGCCCTCAGCTTCACTGCTTGTCCGTCCCACCAGTCACACAGATGCGCACCAGCCCCTCCGGTCACGACAAACAGTGTCGCTGTTTGTCCAAAGGCCATTAGCTTCACAACTTGTCCCACCCGCGAAGCCGTTGCGCCTGGTCTGCTCCCGGGATTCGCCCGTTGCTGTCCCGTTTTGGCCACCCACCCCCCTTCGACGTCGTGGGTTGTGTTGCGTGGGAAGGTGCGCCCTGGGGGTGGGCTGGTCTCCGGCACACAGTCGGCGAGAAGGCTCGCGAAATGTGTGACCGGCAGTCCCTCCGAGTAGGCTCTGTGTTCGTGTCCCTGCCTCCCCCGCACGAGTATGTAGAACCGCTGTCCACCAGCCTGCGCCGCGGCACCCCGCTCGTGTGGGTGAGCCCCCGCAACGGAGAGGGGGGCCGCCGCGCCCTCCTGGGATGGGGTGAGGCGCTGCGCGTCGAGGCGCACGGGCCCGCCCGGTTCGTCGAGCTCGAGGCCGCCTTCGCCGCCCACGCCGCTCGCCACCCTGGCGCCCACGCCTTCATCACGGCAACCTTCTCCCCGGACTCCGCCACCTCCAGCGTGTTGATCGTGCCCGAGGTGCTCGGACGCTGGGAGGACGGCATCCTCCAACTCGAGGGCGAGGCCCCCGAACCCACCCCCGAGTGCACCCTCGAGGAGCTGGACCTGCGCCCCGGTGACCTCACGCGTGAGGGGTTCCGCCGCGCAGTGGCGGAGGCGCTCGAACGTATCGAGCAGGGCGAGGTGGAGAAGGTGGTCCTCGCCCGTGACCTCCTCGCCACCGGCCCCGAGCCCATCGACCTCCCCGGCGTTCTTGTGCGCCTCGCCGAGGCGAACCCAGGCGCGATGGTCTTCCACGTGGACGGCATGTTCGGTGCGAGCCCGGAACTCCTGATCCGGCGCCGCGGGCATGCCATCCGTTCCCGCGTGCTCGCCGGGTCCGCCCCCGCCACGGGGAAACCGGCCGAGGATGAGGCGCACGCCGCCCGCCTCACGGCCTCCGCCAAGGACGTGGCCGAACACGAGTACGCCGCCCGATCGGTGGCCGAACGCCTCGAGACGGTGGCGAGCATCGCCGTGGCCGCGCCCCACGTGTTGCGCCTGCCCACAATCCAGCACCTCGCCACCGAGATCACCGGCCACCTCGCCGAGCCCCACAGCGCCCTCGCGCTCGCCGGCCTCGTGCACCCGTCCGCCGCCATCTGCGGCACCCCCACGGACGTGGCCGCCCGCATGATCGCCGAGCTGGAGGGCTTCGATCGCGGCCGCTACACGGGCCCTGTGGGGTGGATGAGTGCCTCAGGGGACGGCGATTTCGCCATCGCGCTGCGGTGCGGCCAACTCTCCGACGGCGGCGATTCCGTCCGCCTGTACGCCGGCGGCGGCGTGGTGGCCGGCTCCGTCCCCTCGGACGAACTCGCCGAGACCGCCCAGAAGTTCCTCCCCGTCTACAACGC
>JAAZBW010000215.1 GCA_012513625.1 Actinomycetales bacterium
GACCAAGACCGCAGAAGAGATCCTGGCCTCACTCGGCAGACTTCTTCAACGAACTACCGGCGCAGGACACTAGTCATCGACCTGAACAGCCGAGTCGAATCACGCGGTGAGCAGCATCAACACCAGATGAGCCCCGAACGCGCGGAGTTCGACACGTGCCCCCTGAGCTCCACCATGTTTTCAGCCCCGGCGCCGTATGGTACCGGGGCTGTTCGCATCCCAGGGGCGGGCGTAGCGACGGAAATCGGCACCAGCCACCCGGAGAGGCGAAGGCCGGGTCCTCTCAGACGATCCGGTGGGGGCCGTCCACCACCCGGAAGTCTCCGCCCCTGGCGAGAGCGCCCTCGATGATCGCGCGATCCACCACGACGGACTCGAGGTGCTTCACGAACAGGTCTGCGGTCCCGTCGCCCCTCACCTCGAAGGTGGCCTGACCGAGCCCCGCATCTGCGAACACGTCGTAGAGGTCCTGAAGGGCCTCCTTCACGTCCCGATCATTGTTGATGCCGCTCACGGTGATGCGGGAGGCGATAATCGTGTCGCCATTCTTCGGTGCCATCAGATCCTTCCATTCATGGCCTGCAGCGCCGAGTCCTCACGGGTGCCCCCGCGGCCGTCGCCGTAGTCTGCGTAGTCCTTGATCCACCGGATGGAACGGACCCACTTCACGTGCTTGTAGCCGTGGTTCGATTCCACCCGCACCCGCGCCGGTGCGCCGAGGTGCAGGTCCAGCGGCTCGCCGTTGCGCTCGTAGGCGAGGATCGTGTCCTCCTCCGCGAAGGTTTCAAGATCGACGACGGCGTAGAACGGCTCCCGCGGGCGATTGTCGATCATCTTCTGGGCGAGGCCGTAGGAATCGATCAACACGTAGTTCGCGTCCTCCGGCTTGGGGCCGATGAGCTCCATCAGGTCTGTGAGCTTCACGCCCGTCCAGCGGGAGGTGGCGGACCAGCCCTGCATGCACGTGTGGGTGGCGATGTAGGAGGTTTGGGGAAGCTTCTTCAGGTCTTCCAGCGTGAACTCCCTGGACTCCCCGCCCACGTCGCTCCCAATCGTGACCGTCCAGCCGCGCCACTCGTTGTCACGAGCCTCTATCCACTCCTCGGACTCCTCCTTGGTGGGAGGGAGCCCGTTGGTCCAGTGGAACTCGGAGATGTTCTCCTCCGTGTACGACTTCTGGTGCCGGTTGCGGGGACGCACCCAGTTGAGGAAGATCTTCCGGCCCACCTCGGTGGTGGGTACGAGGAAGCGGTGTGCCCGGGCGCGGTCCGCGAGCGTCCAGTAGCTGAGCCCGATCCAGAAGAGCACCACGGCCACGATGGTGGCCACGATGATCACGAACGCCTGGGCGTACCGCGCGGTGTCCACATCACCGAACACCATGTGCACGAAGTTGTACTCGCGGTGGACGATGAACACGAGGCCCACGTGCATCACGACGAATCCCGCCATGAGCACCATCGCGATGAAGTGGAGGGATCGTGCGCCCTGGTGGCCACCCCAGAACTTCACGTACCACGGGTAGCGCGAGCGGATGGCCGGCGCCATCGCGACGCCGGTGAGCATCATGAACGGCGCGAGGATGAAGATCACGAACGTGTAGCCCAGCATCTGGAGCGCGTCATAGGGCTGGTAGTGCTCGATCGAGGGGACGTTGAGGCCCACGTACATCACGAGGGAGTCCCACGCCTCCGGGAACACCTCCCACGAGGTGGGGATGATCCGGCGCCACAGGCCGGTGGCGAACAGCAGCACCACGTAGATGAGCCCGTTCAGCACCCAGAGCATCACGGAGAGTCCGTGCCAGTGCCGCCCGAGGCCCACGTTCTCCCGCCCCGGGAGCGCGATCACGGGGGAGAGGGCCTTCTCGTCCATGAGGGAGGTGTAGACGCCCTCCTCCTTGGGCAACTCCCGTTTGGTGAACTTCAGCCACTCGGTACCCGGCGCGCAGTCGTTGCGCCACCACAGGCGGGGGAGGGAGGAGAGGATCTCCCAGCCGGAGCGCAACAGCATTCCGATGAGGACGAAGTTGATGAGGTGGCTTGCTCGTAACCAGAGGGGAAAGTCGGGGTTCTCCATTGAAACTCCTACGCGTGATCAGCGTGGTGGGACGTCGCTTCAGTATAGTCCGGGAAACTCCGTGGTTTCCTGTTGGGGCGCATCACGCGGAGTGTCCGGGACCTCCGGGAGTCCCCGGAGACCACGACGGGGCGGGCGGGAACCACCGTTCCACACCCGCCCCGTCTGAGCAGTTCAGGGGATCAGCCA
>JAAZBW010000216.1 GCA_012513625.1 Actinomycetales bacterium
CACTAGGCCACTATGCGAATCCTCCACCCGACAGGATAGCCGAGACCGCCACCCTTCCAAAAAGCTGGGAGCTGCGGGAGTCCGTGTGATCGGTCACCCGCCGCCCACCAGCAGTGACAGGATCGGAGGCATGCGCATCCTCGATCCAATTCCTCTACCCGTGGACGGCGCCCCCACCGCGCTCGCTCCAGCGAATGCTCCTGACCAGCACCGCGGGGGCCAGCCGCACGGCCACCTGCACATCCGCAACGTCACCGTCCCCACGATCACGCCGGTGCTTCCGGACCAACCGAGCGGGTCCGCCGTCGTCATCGCGCCGGGCGGCGGCTGGCACCGCCTCTCCATCGAGAACGAGGGCACCCGGGTGGCGGAGCCCCTCGCCGCGCGCGGTATGAGTTGCTTCGTGCTCCACTACCGCCTCGAGCCCACGCCGCGCGGCCCGGCCGGCGACGGCTGGTCCGCCACCCAGACCGCCGCCGCGTACCCGGCCGCGTTGGACGCCGTCGCCGTCCGTGCGCGTCCCCGCGGTGCCGACGACGGCGCTGCCGCCCTCGCGTACGTCCGTGCCCATTCCGCGGACTGGGGTATCGACGGGGCCCGCGTGGGGCTCCTCGGCTTCTCGGCTGGCGGGCACGTGGCGCTCGCCACCGCGTGCGACCGGCCGGAAGCGCAGCCGGCCTTCGTGGCGGGGATCTACCCGGTGGCATGGGATGGCATCATGCCTCCCGAGCCGGCGCCGCCGCTGTTCCTTGCCTGGGCCACGGACGACACCATCGGGCGCACCATCATTGACTCCGCGCTCGCCACTTACCGCGCATGGTGGGCGGCGGGGGGAGAGGTGGAGGCCCACGCCTACCCGTCAGGCGGCCACGGGTTCGGGGCGGCGCCGAAGGGAGCCGACTCGGACCGCTGGATGGCCGACTTTCAGAGGTGGCTGGAGACCCGCGGTCACCTGACGTGAGTGGTCTCTCGAGTGGGTGCCTCACCCACAACTATTGGGTGGGATGTTAGACGTTTGACTTCTAACATCGCACCCAATGATTTGGGGAGCCGCGACCGTGGCGTCCCAGACGCCGACCGGCCTCCCCTACGCCCTCGCAGAATCTAGGCGGTGAGGCCGATCAGGATGGCCGGCATCGCCACGATCCCCACGAGGATCGAGACGGTGACCATGAAGGTGGAGAGCTGCACATCCCCGCGAGCCTCGGCGGTGAGGACGGGGGACTGGGCGCCGATGGGGGCGAACAGCAGCATGCACATGACGGCGCGGGCCATCTCCGGCAGCGGCACCAGGAACCAGATCACCAGAGCAAGGGCGGTCGAGAGCACGTACCGCACGGCAAGCAGGCGGAATGCCTGCTTGGCCTTGGTGCGGGGCATCCTGAGCTCGAGCCCGATTCCCACCATCATCATTGCCATGAATGGGTTCGCGGCGCCCACGGTGGTGACGAACTCGAGGACGGGCCCGGGGAGTCGGAGGTCCGCTAACCGCATGGCGAGGAGTGCCATGTAGACCACGAACACGGGGTTCCGGAACATGCGGCCGAAGAACGCGAGCACGCTCGGACGGCGGTTCTCGGACAGTGCCATGCCGGCGGAGTAGCCAACACCGGCGAAGCCGAACGCGTTCCCCACATCGAACATGGAGGTGTAGACCACGGCGGGGCCGCCAAGCATTCCGGAGATGTACGGGGTGGCGAACGCGCCGATGTTGAAGCCGCCCACGTTGAGGACAGCGAGCGACTGGTCTGCGCGGGTGCCACGGAGGGTGGCGAGGAAGCCGGAGAGTTGTTGCGCGAGATTCACCACGATCGCGATCCCGGTGATGAGGAGCAGTGACGAGGTGATGTCCATGTCATTGAACGCGGTTGCCACGGCGCACGGCAGCGTCACGTAGAGCACGAGCTTGGAAAAGAGGGGGAAGTCCGTCACGGAGGCCCATCGGAGGCGCTTGGCGAGGAGGCCGATCCAGATGATGGCCACGAGCACGAGTGCGCGCACCAGGATGTCGAGCACGTTCTGCTCCCGTTCTCTTGTGGCCCGGCAGGTGCCGTGGCCTCGGTCAGCCTAGGGGCGGCCCCCGGGCGGTGAACCACGCGGCAACCAGTTGCCGGCGTGCCTCGGCCCACACCGCCCGGGGCAACGGCGCCCGCACGGTTCGGGTAGTCTGGCTCCAGGCCTCCCGTGTGGCGTTACCCCACCGAACCTCCCCAGGGCAGGAATGCAGCAAGGATAGGCGGGCTCTGGCGGGTGCACGGGAGGTCCTTTCATGCCCGGAGTTCCGCACCGCGACGCTGCCAGCCACGGGCACCGCGCCACGGCGCAACAGGAGCCCTATGCACTCGTCGTCCCGGCCGGGAATCCCGCACGGCCCCTGCGCGTCACGGCGGCGTGGTATGCCAAGTATCGTCCTGCGGGTGAGATGATCAATCGGTGATTCCAGGGCCGATAGTTCTCAACGTCGAGGGTGTTGACCCGAACGGCCCCGCGCCCGTTCCCGTTCCCCAGTTCGACGACGGCTGGTTTCGCTCCGTCCGCAACGTCACGGTGCCCACGCTCACTCCGTTCTCGCCGGATCCGGAGAAGGCCAACGGCACCAGTGTGCTCGTGTGCCCGGGCGGGGGTTGGCACCTGCTCTCCATCGAGAGCGAGGGGGAATGGGTGGCCGAGGCGCTCGCCGCCCTCGGCGTGACGGCCTTTGTGCTCAACTACCGCACTGTGTGGACAGAGCCGTCGGACGCCGGGTGGCTCCGCACCAAGCGCGCCACCGCGGACCTGGGCTATTTGGCGGAAACCGAGCAGTCCGCGCGGCCCCGCGGAGCCACGGACGGTGCCGCGGCCGTCCGCTACCTGCGTTGCCATGCCGAGGAACTCGGGATTGACCCGCATCGGATCGGCATGCTCGGCTTCTCTGCGGGCGGCCACGTGGCGCTTGCGAGCACCGTACTCAACCCGCCGGACGCCTGCCCGGACTGGATCGCCCCCATCTACCCCGTGGCATGGCCCGGTTTCGCCGTACCGGATGCGCTGCCGCCCCTGTTCCTCGCCTGGGCTTCCGACGACGACCTTGGCCCGATCATGACGGAGTCCACGCTCGGCGTATACCGCGCGTGGCTCGCCGCCGGCGCACCCGCGGAGTTGCACGCGTACGAACGCGGTGGGCATGGGTTCGGACTCGAGGAGCGGGGGACTCCCACCGACCGCTGGTTCGCGGACCTGGTTGCCTGGATGCGCGGCCGGGACCTCCTCGCTTGACCGGGGCCGCCCACCGCCTCGCTTGACCGGGGCCGCCCACCTCCTCGCTTGACCGGGGCCGCCCACCTCCGTCGGCTTCTCGGAGGCTGAGAGGATGGACCCGTGTTCGCCACCACCTCGCCAGAATTCGGCCGCGCGCTCGCGGACCTCGCCCGCACGAACCCGGACCTGCTCGGACTCAGCGCCCCCGCGGACGCGACCGTCCGGATCCAGGGGCAGGGCGAGTCCTACGTGGCCTGGCGCCTCGGCGTCCCCACGGCCGCCCTCCCCGAGTCCGTTCGTGCGGCGGGGGCCGAGGCGCTCGTGGTGCGGGCCCCGGCCCGCCCCGTCGAGACGCTGCCACACGCCGCGACTGCAGAGTTCCGTGCACTCGAGCTCGCCCCTCCCGGGATCGGTCCGGTGCCAGTGCGGCTCGTGGCGGTGGCCGATTCGCCGTTCGGGGTCCCGCTCCTTATCCAGTCACTGGTCCCGGGCCGCGTCCTCCCCGATTTCGCGTGGACGGGCGAACTGCTCACCGCGCACGCCCACCAGCTGGCAGAACTGCACTCGCGACGCTACTCCGGCCACGGCGCCATCGGTCCGGACGGCGTGACCGATGCGGACCTCTCTCCGGTCATGGACCCTCTCGATTTCCTGGACGGTTCGCTCCAGTACTGGGAGAGGACGCGCCCGGACCTCCTCCGGGACACTGCGGCAGGCCGCCTCTCCACGTCGGCGCGCACCTACGTGGAGGCCTCGCGCCCCGCGTTCGAGTCCGTTCCGTTCGCCCTGCTCCAGGGGGACGCTGCACCGCTGAACATCCTCGTGCACGAGGGGACTCCCCGGTACATCGATTGGGAGTGGACCTCGATCGGGGACCCCGCCCGGGACCTCGGCCTGCTCGGCGCGGCCGAGGGCGCCTCCCCGTGGTACATCACCCTCGACGATCGCCGTGAGGAGCACCTCCTCCGCGCCTACCTGGAGGCGGGTGGTGGCGCGGGCGTGGACGATCTGGAGCGTCTGCGCACCCGCCGCCGCGTGCACGAGGTGATGGAACAGCTGTTCACGGCCACCCACTTCCTCTCGCGTCTCCACCCGGTGGGGCGCGCCGTCGTCGTGGATGGAAGGGTGGTGGAGCCGGGAGCGGACACGCCAGCGGTCCCGGTCCCCGAGCAGAAGCGCGGCATCTACGAACGGGCGGTGGCCACCATGTTCCGGGCAGTGGCCGCCCGCCTCGGGGACCAGAGCTAACAGGGAGAGCCCGCGGCCACGTCTGTGGGGGTGGCGGCGCCTACCATGGGGGAGTGACCACAGCCCTGTACCGCCGCTACCGGCCCGAGACCTTCGATGAGGTGATCGGCCAGGAGCACGTGACCGAGCCCCTGAAGTCCGCCCTCGCGAGTGGACGGGTAACCCACGCCTACCTCTTCTCCGGCCCCCGCGGTTGCGGCAAGACCACCTCGGCCCGCATCTTCGCGCGCTGTCTCAACTGCGCGGAGGGTCCCACGGACACCCCGTGCGGCACGTGCGACTCGTGCGTGGAGCTGGCCCGCGACGGCTCAGGCTCCCTGGACGTGGTGGAGATCGACGCCGCCTCCCACAACGGTGTGGACGATGCGCGCGAGCTCCGGGAGCGGGCCGCCTACGCCCCGGCACGGGACCGGTACAAGATCTTCATCCTGGACGAGGCCCACATGGTCACCACCCAGGGCTTCAACGCACTCCTCAAGATCGTGGAGGAGCCTCCGGAGCACGTGAAGTTCATCTTTGCCACCACGGAGCCGGACAAGGTGATCGGCACCATTCGATCCCGTACCCACCACTACCCGTTCCGGCTCGTTCCCCCGGGCGCGCTGGGCAGCTACCTCGAGCAGCTCTCCGCGGAGGAGGGTGTCACCGCGGCGCCGGGCGTCATCCCGATGGTGGTGCGCGCGGGCGCCGGCTCCGTACGCGACTCCCTCTCGGTGCTGGACCAGCTGATTGCCGGCACCCCCGGCGGGGAGATCTCCTACGAGGTGGCGGCCGCCCTCCTCGGCTTCACCTCCGCCAGCCTGCTGGACGATGCCGTGGAGGCCCTC
>JAAZBW010000217.1 GCA_012513625.1 Actinomycetales bacterium
CGGCGCCAGCGGCGGCGCCAGCCACCTCGCCATCAGGCGCCGGCTGGAGCCACCCGTGGCCCTGCGGCTTGCCGGGCTGCATGGCCACCTCCACGAACTCGACGCCGAGCGGCTCGGCCACCTCCTTCACCACGTCGAAGGCACCGGCGGAGGCGCCGCCGCTCGTGACCACCACGTCTGCCGCGAGGGCGGTGTGGAGCGCGGCGGCGAACTCCTCGGTTCCGTCTCCCGTGGACGCGGCGTAGAGCACCTCTGCTCCCTCCCCGCGGGCGAGCGCGGCGAGCAGCGGGCCGTTGGAGTCGGGGATCTGCCCTGGTTCGAGTGGCTCCCCCGCCGGGCGCAGCTCCGCTCCGGTGGACAGGACCACCACGCGTGGGCGGCGGTGGACCCGCGCGGTGCCGTGTCCCACCGAGATGGCGGCCGCCACCGCCGCCGGCGTGAGGAGCGTGCCGGCGGGCAGGACCTCAGCACCGGGCGCCACATCCTCCCCCGCCCGGCGGACGAAGCGGCCGGCCACGGGAGCGGCGTCGATCCGCACGCGCTCCGGCAGGGGTGCGGGCCCGCGCGGCTGGTCCGTGTCCTCCACCGGCACGATGGCGTCCGCACCCTCCGGGAGCGGGGCCCCGGTCATGATCCGCTGGGCAGTTCCCGGCTCGAGTGGCGCCGGCTCCACCGGACCGGCCGGAACGTCTCCCCTCACGGGGAGCCACACGCCGGGCGTGGCCACGGCGGCCCGCACGGCAAAGCCGTCCATGGCGGAGTTCGTGAACGGGGGAACCGGGTGGAGCGCGAGGAGCGGTTCGGCGAGGACCCGACCCACGCCGTCGATGATGGGGACCTCCTCGGACGGCAGGGGACGCACGCCGTCCGTGATGCGCGCGAGGTGCTGCTCGACGGTGATCATGGCCTCCTCCCTACCGGGATCACGTCCCACGCGGCGGCCCGCGCGTCCCCGATCAGGAGGCGGCCGAGCAGCGGCTCACCGATCCCGGTGATGACCTTGACGGCCTCGGTGGCCATGACCGAACCCGCCTGGCCCACGGCGGCACCGAGCACGCCCACCTGCGGCGCGCCGTCCGTGGTACCGCTCGCGGGTTGCACCGGGTGGATGTCCCGCAGGGTCACGGCGGGGCGCCCCCGCGCCGGCCGGGAGTGGAGCACGGTCACCTGATAGGTCATGGAGACGATGGTGCCCCACACGAGCGGGACGCCGGTGGCAGCGCACGCGTCCGCCACCGTGAACTTGGCGTCGAAGTTGTCCGAGCACTCCAACACCAGGTCGTAGCTCGAGAAAATCTCCTCCGCGTTCTCGGGAGTGATCCAGCCGAGGCGCTCCACCTGGACATCCGCGTTCAGGCCCCGGATCGCCCGCTCCGCGGAGACCGTCTTCTCGATTCCCACGTCGGCGATCCCGTGGATCACCTGCCGCTGCAGGTTGGTGGCCTCCACCACGTCCGCATCCGCTACCGCGAGGTGCCCCACGCCCGCGGCCGTGAGGTACAGGATCACCGGCGTGCCGAGCCCGCCCGCGCCCACCACGAGCACGCGGGCGGCGAGGAGCCTCTCCTGGCCCTCCTCCCCGATTCCGGGCACCAGGATGTTGCGGTCGTAGCGCTCGCGCTGATCCGCGCTCAGTCGGGGCGGTGGATACGGCCGGGCCTCGGCCACCGGGGGTTCGGTCTGGGTCAGCTCAGCCATGGTGTGCTCCTTCGTCGTGCCGTCCGGGCCCGCCTACACTCGGGGGAACCGAGCGCGAGGAGGGGCCATGGAGGCGAGCGGAGTGCGGGGCGAGTCGATCAACGAACTCACCCTCGACGTCGACGACGCGGCGGCGGGTGCCACCGTCACGTTCCGCGGCGTGGTGCGCAACCACGACGGGGGCCGGCCCGTGGACCGGATCGAGTACGTGGGCCACCCGAGCGCGGACGAGGTGGTGCGCGAGGTGGTGGCGGAGGCGCGCGCACGAGCGGGCATCATCGCGGCCGCGGCCGTGCACCGCGTGGGCCTGCTCGAGGTGGGAGACGTGGCGATCGTGGCGGCGGCGAGCTCGGCCCACCGGGTGGACGCCTTCACGGTCTGCATGTGGATCGTGGACGAGGTCAAGAAGCGGCTCCCGGTGTGGAAGAACCAGCACTTCTCGGATGGCAGCACCGAGTGGACGGGGAGCCCCTAGGCCCAGCCGCCCGGAGAACCGCCTCACCCGCCTGCGAACGGCGGGAGGACGTCGAGCGTCCGCGCCGCGAGGGGGGCGTGCCGGTCCGTGACGGCCGCGCCGTCTGCGAGGAGGGAGGCCACCCCGATGATTCGCTGCAGCCGGTCGTTGCCGTCCGCGGCGTGGGAGAGGGCGGAGGCCGCCGTGGTGTCCCCGCCGAGGGGCAGGGTGGTCTCAGACGTGCCCGCGGCCTCGCGCGCGCTGGCGAACCAGCGAATCGTTACCTGGGTCATCTCGCGTCTCCTCTCTGGGGGATGGGGCGTGGCCGTTCGAATGCAGGCTACCCGCCGATCGCGGACATTCCGCGCCGGGGCTGGACGAAGGTGGGGTCATCGATCCCGTGGCCGGCCTTCTTCTCCCACATGGCTCCCGTCCAGATC
>JAAZBW010000218.1 GCA_012513625.1 Actinomycetales bacterium
GTTGCAGACCGGGCAGCCCACGGCGAACCAGGCGAGTACTCCCCCGACCGCGCCGAAGCGCGTGGAGCGCCGCTCCCCGGCGGGATCCAGGTCCGCGAGTTCGAGCTGGGGCTCCTCCTCGGCGGGGAGCTCGGGCTTCACGTAGGTGGCGATCAGCATGCCCATGAGCGCGGAGCTCATGATCCACACGGGGTAGTTCCACCACTCCGGGGGGACGTCACGCCCGAATACGGGATTCGGAATGAGCACGGTGGCGAGGCCGATCAGGAGTCCGACGGCGAGGGTGCCGGCGGCGGCGGACCACCACTGGCGCGGCGTCCAGAGGCGGCAGGCGTCGCGGGAGAGGTGGTACGTGGTGGCGAGGCGGCCTTGCTGCTGCATGGGAACCAGTATGCCCCATGGTTACTATGCTGCATAGTAACCCTCGCTGCGGGGGCGGCGGGGACCTCGCTGCGGATCAGGCGGCCAACAGCTCCAGCACCGCCGTCTCGAGTCCCACCTGGCGGGACGTGGCGGTGCGGTAGCGCTTCTGGGCCGCCTCCCCGATGGTGGCGCCGGACTCGTAGGCGTCAATCACGCGGGGATCGATGTAACTCTTCTTCGCGATCGTGGGCGTGTTACCGAGGTACGCTGCCACCTCCGTGACGGCCTGGCGGAGCGCGCGGTTGCGGGACGCCTGGCTGGTTCCCGACTCATCCGAGAGGGCGAGGACCTCCGCGGCGATCACGGTGGCGTGCCACGTCCGGAAGTCCTTGGCGGTCATGGCGCCTCCGAACAGGTCCCCCAGGTATCCGTTCACCGCCGCACTCGAGAGATCGTGCCACCCGGTTCCGTTCCGATAGGCGAGGAGTCGGGAACTCTCCTCCCGCCGGGACCGGAGCTTCTTGAGCACCTCAATGACCTCCGGATCGTCCACGGAGATGGAGTGACTGATGCCGGATTTCCCCACGAACGAGAACACGAGCGAATCCCCACTCCGGCGCACGTGCCGGCGCTCCAGGGTGGTCAGGCCGAACGAACCGTGGGCGTCCGTGTACGCGTCGTTCCCGATGCGGAAGTAGCCCACGTCCAGCAGTCGGACGGCAGCGGCGGCCACTCGTTCGAGAGGCATCCCCTCGAGTCGGAGGTCTGCGGCGATCCGGCGCCGCGCCTCCGGCAGCATGGCCGCCGCCTCCGCCACCCGCTCGAACTTGGAGCGGTCGCGCCGCTCCCGCCACTCCGAGTGGTAGAGGTACTGGCGGCGACCCGCGTCGTCTGTGCCGGTGGCCTGCAGGTGGCCGTTCGGGTGGGGGCAGATCCATACGTCCGTCCACGCCGGTGGAATGGCGAGCGCCCTGATGCGCTCCACTTCCCCCGGCGGCAGTGCCCCGCCCTTCGCGTCCCCGTAGGAGAACCCCCTCCCGCGCCGACGGCGGGTGTATCCCTGCGAGCGCGGGCTCACCCGGCGGAGTCGGACCATGCGGAAATGCTAATGCGTGACGTGCCGTAGCGGCGCGCCGAGGGCGCTAGCTCGTGATGTCCTTGCTGGAAAAGTGCGCCCACGCCGCAAGCCAGAAGATCACGATCACGGCACCGTAGTAGGCGGCCCCCGTGGCCATGTCTCCCCACTGGACCGGATCGAACAGCACGCCGGTGAACGCGGAGAGGTGGTGGGTGGGCAGGTAGGGGTGGAGGAAGGACACCTGTTCGAGCGCCTCGAGGATCCAGGAGATGATCACGAGCGCCATGAGAGAAATGGTGGCCACCACCGGGCTCTCGGTCAGGGTGGAGATCAGCAACCCGATCGCCCCGATCGCGGCCATGGCGAGGCTCGCGTAACCGAGGGCGATCGCGAGCCGTCCGAGGCTCTCCACGAACGAGAGTTCCGAACCGGAGAGCGTGGTCATCGGCCCCGCGCCGAGGATCGCCACGCCCGCAATGAGCCCCACAACGGCGATGAGCGCTACCGCAACGAGCGCCCCGAGCGCGATCCCCGCGAACTTCACAGCCAACAGGCGCGTGCGTGTGACGGGCACCGTAAGGAGGTAGCGCAGCGTTCCCACGTTCGCCTCGCCCGCCACCGCGTCACCGGCCACGAGGGCGATGGCGAGCGGAAGGAAGAACGCGATCTCCACCGTGAGGGCGCCGAGCGGCACGAGCACGCCGTTCGCGGAGAGGAGGCCGAGCAGGCTGCCCGTGTTCCCGGATGCCTGGATCGCGATCGCCATGATGACCGGAACGGCGGCCAGCACCCCGAGCCCGATTTGGTCTCGGCGCCGCCCCA
>JAAZBW010000219.1 GCA_012513625.1 Actinomycetales bacterium
CGGCTCCCGGAGCCCACGGGCGCGGACAAGACCACCCTCATGGTGCACCTCGGGCACAACGAGGCGGGTGGCCTCCTCGAGATGTTGGAGCAGTTCGCGGTGCGCGGCGTGAACCTCTCGCGCATCGAATCCCGCCCCATCGCCGACTCGCTCGGACGCTATGCCTTCTCCATGGACGCGGAGGGCCACGTGGCGGAGGAACGCATCCAGGCGGTACTCATCGGCCTCCACCGGGTGTGCCCAGTGGTGCGCTTCATCGGGTCCTACCCTGCGGCGGAGGGGCGCCGGCCCCTGCTGCGCCCCGGGACCTCCGATGCGGACTTCCGTGAAGCCCGCGAGTGGGTCTCCTCCATCCTCGACCGGGAGGAATAACGCGGCAGGAATTCTGCGTGTCCCCCAAGAGGATGTCGTTTGGTCAGGTGACCAATTCGCGTAGTGTTACCAGATAGTTCGATCACACAGGAGCGTGGTAAAGGGGGTTGGTCCGTGGAGGAGCGCATGGCTGAGAATGGAACCACCGCGATCGAGGAGAACGCGTCCTCAGGTGAGAACGAGCCTGGGGAGGAGAACGGGTTCACAGAGCGCGGGAATGCCACCCGGGCGCGGATCCTTGCGGAGGCCGTCACGGTCTTTGACAAGTACGGGTTCAATGGGGCCACCCTGCGGGATATCGCTGAGGCGGCGGATGTGGACCTCGCGCTCCTGGCCTACTACTTCGGAAGCAAGTCCGGTCTCTTCGCCGCGGCGGTCAAGACCTCGCTGGAGCCGTTGCGGGGGGTGCAGGACCTCGTCGCCGCCGATCGCTCCAGGGCCGGAGAGAGCGTGGCCGACCTCATCATCGAGGTGATGGAGGACAAGAGTGTGCGGGGCACCGCCACGGGGTTCATCCGCACCCTGCTCACGCCCTCGTACCCGGTGGACGATATGCGGGACGCCGTCACGGCGCTCGTGGACAGCACGCTCAAGGAGATTATCGGAGGTGCGGACCGCTCTCCTCGCTACGCGCTTCTCGCCGCCGAGGTGGTGGGCGTGCTCGTGATGAGGTGGGTGGTGCCGATCGAACCGATCGCCTCCGTGCCCCTCGAACGCCTCCGGGACCACATCGGTGCCCGCCTGCAAATGATCCTCGACGACGCGCCCCCGCGCCAACCCACCGGAGGTAGCGCATGAGGAACACCGACTCCGAGGCCGCGCAGTCCATCCGGCACCAATCGCTGAGCCTGTTTGGTGAGGGAGGGTACACCGGCACCTCGCTCCGCCAGATCGCCCTCGCGGCAGGCTGTGATGTGGCGCTGATTCCGTACTACTTCGGCAGCAAGCCGGAGCTCTTCATCGAGGTGGTGGGGACCGCGAGCCAGTCCACGCGCGCGATGGTGCGGGACGGTTTCAAACGCGTGATTGCTGACGGTGACGATCCCACCACCGCCATGGAGTCACTCGTCGGATTCTTGGACGCCTGGACGCAGGGGGAGGGCCAGTTGGGGATGCGGGCCCTCCTCATGACTGCCGCCGCCTCTTCGGCCGTGCCTGAGAAGGTGCAGGAATTCGCCTCCTCCGAACTGCAGTCACTCGTGGACGAGATCGTCCAGTTCGAGGGCTTCTGGGAGGAGACCCGCTTCGGCCTCACCATCTTCGTGGCGCTCGTGATCGGCACAGAGATCCTCACGCACTTCGTGGGGTTCGAACCGCTCACCCGGGTCGGGCGGGAGGAACTCGCGCGGGCGCAGGTCTCCGAGCTGCGCGATTCCCTGGAGCGGTTGTGGGCCGAGTCCGAACCTGCTCCGGAGCCGCCCAGCAGGAACACTTCCCGTTCCAGGGATCCCCTGCAGCCTCCCGGGGCCTGATCCCCGGGCGCAACGAATCCCAGGGGCCTAGCGAGGCCGGCGCACCACCAGCGCACCCGGGTCCACCCACGCGCGGAAGCCGTGGGCGCGGCCCAGCCACTCGCCGTCGATCTGGACGGGTTCCGGACGGGAGGAGCGCACCGCGAACTCCCGGCCCCGCCGCGAGGCGATCGTGGAGACCGGATCCGTGCGCCCGCGGATCCCGAGACGCTGTGCGAGCACCTTCACGCCCAGAGAGATCCACCCCACCACGCCCGCGCGGGTGTCGAGGGTGAGGATGTCGAGCACGCCGTCGTCCGGGCGCGCGCTCGGCGCAAGTACCACGCCACCGGGGAGGCGCCCACAATTGGCCACCATGACCGTGCGCGAGCGGAACGGGGCGACCCGCCTGCGACCGTCCACCGTCACCGTCACGTTCATGCGCCGCGAGGACAGCTTGTCCAGCGCCGAGTAGAAGTACGCGAGCCAGCCGAAGCGCCGCTTCAGGGCCTCGTCCGCGCCGCCCACCATGTCCGCGTCGAAGCCGATCCCGCCGATCACGAGGAACGCGTGCCTCTCCGGTTCCTCCCCGCTCCCGACGGCGTGGGGTTCCGTTCCGTCCGTGGGGTGCCCGACGGCGTGGGGTTCCGTTCCGTCCCAGTCCTCTCCCTCCGCGGCCTGTCCAGCGGGCGCTGCGGTGGCAGCGGAAGGGGAGTGGTCGTCGTCGAGGACGAGCCAGCCGAGGTCCAACGGGAGGGCGGGATCGGTGAGGGCCAGCCGGATGCACCGGGCGAGGTCCGTGATGGGGAGGTCGAGGTTTCGGGCGAGGAGGTTCCCCGTGCCGAGTGGGACTATGCCCATCGGTGTGCCGGTGCTGGCGAGCCCGGCGGCCACTGCGCGAACGGTGCCGTCGCCGCCTGCGGCGATCACTGTGGCAGCGCGCGCGGTGACTGCGGCGAGAGCCTGCGTGGTTCCGGGATCCTTCTCCGAGGTCTCCACGATCTGTGGCGAGGGAAGGCCCACCTCGCGGGCGATCGAGGTGAAGCGTTCGACGAGATCGGGCAGGTTCGAGGTCTTGGTGGGATTGAGCACCACCACCGTGCCTGGAGGGTGGAGGGCGGGCTGCATGGGGTGAATCTAGCTCGCCGCGTGCCGTTCCGCCGGGAGGGTGGCGGGCGTTCCCGGTGGAGGAACGGCGGCAGATAGGCTGGGCACATGATTGATCTCAGGTGGCTGCGCGAGAATCCCGAGGCGGCGAAGGCCTCCCAGCGGGCACGGGAGGCGGACGAGGGCCTCGTGGACAGGATCATCACGCTGGACGAATCGCGCCGCACAGCGCTCTCCTCTTTCGAGCAGGCGCGCGCGGAGCAGAAGGAGGTCTCCCGCTCGGTGGGGAAGGCCTCTCCGGAGGAACGCCCGGCTGTGCTCGCGAGGGCGAAGGCGCTCGCCGATCACGTGAAGGAGCTCGAAGCGTCCGCAAACGAGGCGGCCGCCGAACTGGACGGGGTCCAGCTCGAGCTCGAGAACATCGTGATCGACGGTGTGCCCGCGGGTGGGGCGGAGAGCTTTGAGGTACTCAAGCACGTGGGGGGGGTCCGGAACTTCGCCGCTGAGGGATTCACGCCGCTGGACCACCTTGACCTCGGCGAGAGGCTGCGCGCGATCGACGTGAAGCGCGGCGCCAAGGTCTCGGGTGCGCGCTTCTACTACATGACGGGTGTGGGCGCCCGCCTCGAACTCGCACTCCTCATGTGCGCGATGGATCAGGCGGTCTCACACGGATTCGTTCCCATGATGACGCCCACGCTCGTGGGTCCTGCCACCATGGGCGGCACCGGCTTCCTCGGCGATCACGCTGCCGAGGTCTACCACCTCGAGGAGGACGACCTCTACCTCACCGGCACCTCCGAGGTGGCGCTCGCCGGCTACCACGCGGACGAGATCATCGATGTGTCTGCGCCGCTGCGCTATGCCGGATGGTCCACCTGCTACCGGCGCGAGGCCGGCTCCCACGGCCGGGACACCCGCGGCATCATCCGCGTGCACCAGTTCAACAAGGTGGAGATGTTCGCCTACGTTTCCCAGGAGGAGTCGGAGGCGGGGCACGAGCGCCTGCTCGCGTGGGAGGAGGAGATGCTCGCCAAGGTGGAGTTGCCCTACCGCGTGATCGATGTGGCGGCGGGAGACCTCGGGTCTTCCGCGGCTCGTAAGTTCGACTGCGAGGCGTGGCTCCCCACCCAGGAGCGCTGGATGGAGGTGACCTCCACCTCGAACTGCACCACATTCCAGGCTCGGCGGCTCGGAATCCGCGAACGGATCGAGGGCGGCACCCGCCCAGTGGCCACCCTGAACGGGACGCTCGCCACCACCCGCTGGATCGTGGCAATGCTCGAGAACCACCAGCAGGCAGACGGCTCTGTACGCGTTCCGGAGGCGCTGCGCCCCTACATGGGTGGCCTCGAGGTCCTGGAGCCGGTTGCCTGAGATGGGACCGGCTGCATCGGGCGTGCCAGAGACTGGCGGGACAGGGGTGGGCGTGCCTTGGAAGCTACTCACCGCGCCCGAACACCTCCCCACGGTGGGCCCGGAGATGTTGGTGGCCCTCGACGTGGACGGAACGATCATCACCCACGGCGGCGAGTGCTATCCCGAGGTGTTTGAGGCGGTGCGCCGGGTGGTTGACGCGGGCGCCCACGTGGTGATCGCCACGGGGCGCGGACCCGAGAGCACCGGCCCAGTGCTCGAGATGTTGGGCCTGACCGCCGGCTACGCGGTGAGCTCGAACGGGGCGATCACGTTGGAGGTGGACGGGGGCCTGGAGGGCGGCTACCGGCTGCTCGATGTGGTGACATTTCCGCCGGAGCCCACCCTGCGCCGGCTGAGGGAGCTCCTCCCCACCGCGCTGTTCATGGTGGAGGACGGGCAGGCGCGCCGCTGGGTCACGCAGCCGTTCCCCCCGGGTGAGGTGTTGGGCACGCCGATTGTGTTGGACTTTGAGGAGCTCTGCCGGCTCCCCGCGTCACGCGTGACGCTCCGGGCGCCGGATCTGAACTCCGCGGACGTCCACTCGCTCCTGCTGGATGCCGGCCTCCACGGCGTGAGCTACTCGGTGGGGTGGACCGCGTGGGTGGACATTGCCCCGGCCGGGGTCTCGAAGGCCACGGCCCTCGAGCGAATCCGCGAGCATCTGGGCCTCTCGCCGTTCGCCACGGTGGCGGTGGGGGACGGCCACAATGACCACGAAATGCTCGATTGGGCGTCCTGGTCCGTGGCGATGGGGCAGGCGTGGCGAGACACCCAGCTCCACGCCCAGGCGATAGCGCCCGCCGTGGAGGACCGCGGCCTCGCCGCTGTGCTCAATTCACTGCGATTCCGTCACTGACCGGCGGGTTTGTGCCCACAATTGTTAACTGATTGTGACCCGCACTCATGGCGATCCAGTTGTATCGCGAACCAAATAGGGGGATGGTGGAAGATGTCAGCGCGCGTTTCGCCTGCTCAATTGTAGTATTTATCGGAAGGACATTCGTGAAGACATCCCGAATCCGGCGGAGCACCATGATGGTGGCGTCCGCTGCGGCACTGACGATGGTGCTGGCTGCGTGCGGCGGTAACGGGGCTCTTGGGACATTGGGTGGGGAGTGAGGCGCGCGGGGTGGGTTGAGGGGGGTGTGGGTCGAGGTCCCCGATGATCGGTAGCGACCAAGCAAACCGATTTCTTCGGAGACCTCGACGATGTCCAACCCTACGGGGTGCGTGCCCGCGCCCACCA
>JAAZBW010000220.1 GCA_012513625.1 Actinomycetales bacterium
CGGCCCCTCGTGGGTGCTGGTGAAGGAGAAGGCGGGCGCATTGCTGCGCTCCTGGAGATCGCCCGCGAGGGTGACCATCACGTCCGGCACCGAGGAGGAGACGGGGGCCACCTGGATGAACTCGTTCCACACCCGATCGCGCACGGGGGGCATCGCCGCCACGGCGGCGCCTCCCACCACCACGGCGAGTCCGGCCATGGCCGCGCCCCGCCAGTCAGGGCCGGGGGAGCGGAGCCATACGAGGACCGCGAGGAGCAGGCCAGCAGCGAGCATCGGTGGTGCGCCGAGCGGGACGCTCGTGACAGCCGGGGGGACGAGCAGGAGCAGGGCTGGCACGAGGCCCGCCACGAGCGAGCTGCCCACCCCCACGTGGGCCATCACGGCGAGGGCAACGTAGACCAACACGAGTAGCGTGATGGCGTCCTCGAGGGGGCCGCTGGCCGGGATGGGCGGGTACCCCGCGAGGATGTCCTGCCGGATCTCCGCGAGCGCGAGTTGCGGCTCCTCCCAGCGCTCCGGGCCGCCGGAGTCCGCGAATATGAGCCACCACCCGAGTGATCCGGCGGCAATCCCCGCCAGCCCGGCCAGGAAGGCCCGGTGCGGCCACAGTGTGAGGATCACGCACGCCACCAGGGTGGTCAGGGCACAGACGGTGAGGCTCGTGACCAGCCACGATCCGGAGGCGATCACGCGGGTGAGGACCACGAGCACAAGGGCCCACATCACGAGCAGGATGATCCCCTCGGCGAGGACCCGGCCCGGACGATCCGTGGGTGGTGGGGTGCCGGCCCCGGATGAGGGCCGGGCGTGCGGTGGTGCAGGAGACGGCGGCGGGAGGTGCGCCTGCCCGGCGGCCGGTGCGTTTCCGAGGGGCCTAGGCATGGCGAATGAGGGGGGTCTCGGGAGGTGAGTCGGCCGACTGCGCGCGACGGAGTGGGACGGAGTGCCAATCGAGCGGCAGCTGAGTCTGCGCTCCGCCCGTCGTGACCACGGTGCCGCTCCCGAGGGTGGCGAGCATCCCGGCCAGACGTGGCGTCACGTTCCCCGTGACCACGGTGGCGCTGCCGAACCGGCCGTCGAGTTCGAGATCTCTCGCGGGGGCCGGCTCCACGAGGGCCAGAAGCCGAAGCAGCTGCGAGGTGTCCGTCACCGCCACGCCGTGGCCGAGCAGGTAGGCGGCCGAGCCGGAGCGGAGCCAGGCGGCACCGATTGTGGCGGCCGCGGAGACGGCGAGTTCGAACTCCTCCTCGGCTACGTAGGCCTCCTCCCACGTGACGAGCAGGAGCGTGCGCAGGGACTCCCTCTCCGCCTCGGGGAGGTTGACCAGGAGTTCGCCCTGCCTGGCGCTCTGCTTCCAGTGGACCTGCCGCAGCGCGTCGCCGATCTGGTACTGGCGGACGCCGCCCTCGGGATGGCCTGCGACGGCGCGACGCGTGCGGGTTCCGGCAGAGAGGTCACCGCGGGGGGACCTGACTGGGAGCGGAATCGGCTCAAGCAGCCGAGGGAGCACCAGGAGGTCAATGCCGGCCCGGGGCCGGACCCGGCCGCGCGCGAGGGCGAGCGGATCGCGGATCACCACCTCGTGGAGGCGCACCGTGGCCGGACCGCGCCGCGCCGCGTCCCACTCCATCCGCGCGTGCGCCTCGCGTCGGGCGCTGACGGTGGTGGACCTCCACTCTCCGGCCACCCGGATCACGATTCCGAGGCGGAGGGCGAGGGGCAACCGGTGGGTGAGTGAGACCGTGATGCCCACCGTGTCCCCCACGGTGGGGCTCGTGTCCGAGGCGGAGACCGCCGCGCGGACGCCGGCGAGGAGTGGGAACGCGGCGGCGATCACCACGCTGAGGACCACGAGCGCGGCGAGCACCGCCACGAGGTACCAGAGATCGGAAAGGCGCACGAACCACCAGGCCGCACCGAGCGCAATGGCGGCGAGGAGGAGCGACCAGCCGCGCGGCTCGAGGGAGACGCTCATCGCACCGGCGTGCGCGCCACCAGCTCCGCCACGATCGCGGCCGCCGTCTGGTACTCGTCCTGCAGGCTTGCGAAGCGCCCGCGGGGCACGAGCCGGTGGGTGAGCGCGGTCCCTGCGAGGAGCGCGACGTCGTCCGGCACCACGTAGTCCCGCCCACCCATGGCGGCCCGCGCCCGTGCCATCGCCGCCAGGTGTAGGCCGGCGCGGGGGCTGCCGCCGAGGGCGATCCCGGCGTGGGTCCGGGTCCCGGCGACGACAGTGACCAGGTAGCGAGCGACCTCGTCGGACAGGTGGACCCGGGCCACCTCCTGCTGGGCGTGGACCACCTCCGCAATGCTCGCCACGGGGGTGGTGAGCGGGCCGCGGAGCGAGCTCCTCGCGGTGAGCATCGCCATCTCAGCGTCCGTGCTCGGGTAGCCGAGCGAGATCCGGGTCATGAAGCGGTCCCGTTGGGCCTCGGGGAGCGGGAACGTTCCCTCCATGTCGTGAGGATTCTGCGTGGCCACCACGGAGAAGAGGTCCGGGAGGCGGTGGGTGGTGCCATCGATCGTGACGGAGCGCTCCTCCATGGCCTCGAGGAGTGCGGACTGGGTCTTGGGGGTGGCTCGGTTGATCTCGTCTCCCACCACGATATTGGTGAACACGGGGCCGGGATGGAAGCGGAAATCGCGGGTGTCCTGGTCGTAGATGGAGAGGCCCGTGACATCGGTGGGCAGCATGTCCGAAGTGAACTGGATGCGGCGCACGCCTGCGTCGAGGGAGCGGGCGAGGGCGCTGGCCAGCGTGGTCTTACCCACCCCGGGCACGTCCTCAAGCAGGATGTGCCCGCCCGCGAGGAGCGTGGTGATCGCCGCCCATACGGCCCCGTCCTTGCCCTTCATCACGGCGCCCACCTCGTTCGCAATGCGGCGGGCGAGATCGGGCACGTTGGCGGGGGACTCTGTGGCGGGGGGCTCCGTGGCGGGTGCGAGGACCGTCGCGGCGCTCGGCCCCGCCAACGTTGCGGCGGTCTGCCGCGCAGACGTGGAGCGTGTGGCCGGGGCAGCGCGGGAGGTGCGGGCCGAGACCGGAGCGGAGTCCTCGCGCTCGGCCGCAGCACGCGCGGCCCGGGTCAGGTTCTCGCTCACCTCTACAGGTTAGGCGCCCCGCGGCCCCGGCGCACCGGGGATCTCCGGGCCGCCTGCGGTCCGGGTCTACTGTGGGCACCCATGACCCTCCTCGAGCGCACCTACGGCCGCTACGTGCGGCGGCTTCCGCGCTGGGGGCGGGTGCTCCTGGGCCTGGTGTGCGTGGCGGGGGGCGCGCTGCTGGTGGTGAGCCCCTTCCGCTCGCTCGGGGTTCTCGTGCTCTCCCTCGTGCTCGGTCTCGCGCTCTTCGGGATCGGCGAGGTCACCCGTGCCGAGGGCGGCTGGCCGGGCGCTCTCACGGGGCTCGCCTCGCTCGCCGCCGGCATCCTCGTGCTCGTGCTGCCGGGACTCACGATCGGTGGGATTGTCCTGCTCGTGGGCGCGTCCCTCATCCTGACCGCCCTCTCCGACGCGGCGGAGGCACTGCGCGGAGGAGGCGACGAGCGGGTGGCCCGGCTGATGCTCGCCGTGTCCACGCTCGTGCTCGGGATCGTGGCGCTCGCCTGGCCGGACGTGACCGTGTTCGTGGTGGCGGCGCTATTTGGCGTGCGTCTCCTCCTGTTCGGCCTCGACCACGTTGTGGCGGCGTTCCGTGGCAGGCCAGCGGAGCAGGGAGGGCGGCCCGGTAGGCCGTGGCGAAGGACCGCCGGCGCCGCGCTCGCGCTCCTCGGCTCCCTCGCCCTCCTGTTCCTCGGGGTGCGACTCTCCGGCACCCCCCAGCCCGATGCCTTCTACTCCGCCCCCGCCACGGTCCCGGAGGCGCCGGGCCACCTCCTGCGCAGCGAAACCTTCACACGCACGATCCCCGAGGGTGCCTCCGCGTGGCGGATCCTCTACACGAGTACGGCGCACGACGGCTCGCCGGCGCTCGCCTCGGCCCTCGTGGTGGTTCCCGACGGCGTGGGCGCGCCTCCCGTGATCGCGTGGGCACACGGCACCACGGGCTGGGCCACGGGGTGCGCGCCCTCGCTCCTCGAGGAGCCGTTCGTGTCCGGGGCCATGCCGGGTCTGGACGCCGTGCTGGAACGGGGCTGGGCCGTCGTCGCGACCGACTACACCGGGCTGGGGACGGACGGCGTCCACCCCTACCTGATCGGGACCGGTGAGGCGTACGGCGTACTCGACGCCGTGCGGGCCGCCCAGCAACTCGCCGAGGCGGGCCTCGGTGCGGACACGGTGGTGTGGGGCCACTCGCAGGGCGGGCACGCGGCACTGTGGACGGCGGGCCTCGCGCCGGACTACGCCCCCGAGCTGGAACTACTCGGCGTGGCGGC
>JAAZBW010000221.1 GCA_012513625.1 Actinomycetales bacterium
TGCTTCTCGGAGAACTCGCTCATGTCGAGCTGGATGAGCGCGTCCTCGTCGCCGAAGAGGAACTCCGCGAGCGCCTTGGCGAGCTCGGTCTTACCGACACCGGTGGGGCCGGCGAAGATGAACGAGCCACCGGGGCGCTTCGGGTCCTTGAGTCCCGCACGCGTGCGCCGGATCGCCTGGGACAGCGCCTTGATGGCCTCGTCCTGGCCGATCACGCGCTTGTGGAGTTCGTCCTCCATCTTGAGCAGCTTCGAGGACTCCTCCTCGGTGAGCTTGAAGACGGGGATGCCCGTGGACTGGGCCAGCACCTCGGCGATGAGTTCCTCGTTCACCTCGGAGATGGCGTCCATGTCACCGGACTTCCACACGCGCTCCTTCTCGATACGCGTCTCGGAGAGCCGCGCCTCGTCGTCGCGCAGCCGGGCGGCACGTTCGAAGTCCTGGTCGTCGATCGCGGACTCCTTCTCACGCTTGACCTCGGAGATCCTCTCATCGAGCTCCCGGAGGTCTGGCGGAGCGGTCATCCGGCGAATGCGCAGCCGGGCACCGGCCTCATCGATCAGGTCAATCGCCTTGTCCGGCAGGTGCCGGTCGGAGACGTACCGGTCCGCGAGGTTGGCGGCCGAGACGAGCGCCTCGTCCGTGATGGTCACGCGGTGGTGCGCCTCATAGCGGTCCCGCAGGCCCTTCAGGATCTCGATCGTGTGCGCGACCGTGGGCTCCTGGACCTGGATGGGCTGGAAACGGCGCTCGAGGGCGGCGTCCTTCTCGATGTACTTGCGGTACTCGTCGAGCGTGGTGGCGCCGATCGTCTGCAGTTCGCCGCGGGCCAACATGGGCTTCAGGATCGAGGCGGCATCGATCGCGCCCTCGGCGGCACCCGCACCCACGAGGGTGTGGATCTCGTCAATGAACAGCACGATGTCACCGCGGGTGCGGATCTCCTTCAGCACCTTCTTCAGGCGCTCCTCAAAGTCACCGCGGTAACGGGAACCGGCCACAAGGGAGCCGAGGTCGAGGGTGTAGAGCTGCTTGTCCTTCAGCGTCTCCGGCACGTCCCCGCGCACGATGTCCTGCGCGAGACCCTCCACCACGGCGGTCTTACCCACACCGGGCTCACCGATGAGCACGGGGTTGTTCTTGGTGCGGCGCGAGAGCACCTGCATGACCCGCTCGATCTCGCTCCCACGGCCGATCACCGGGTCCAGCTTGCCCTCACGGGCGGACTGGGTGAGGTTGCGGCCGAACTGGTCGAGGATCGCAGAGCCGGCCGGCTGGCCCTCCGAGGGGCCGCCGGAGGTGGCCGGCTCCTTCCCCTGGTAGCCGGAGACCAGCTGGATGACCTGCTGGCGCACGCGGCCCAGATCGCAGCCGAGCTTGCCGAGGACCTGGGCGGCCACGCCCTCACCCTCGCGGATCAGGCCGAGCAGGATGTGCTCGGTGCCGATGTAGTTGTGGCCCAGCTGGAGCGCCTCGCGCAGCGAGAGCTCGAGGACCTTCTTGGCGCGCGGGGTGAAGGGGATGTGGCCGGTGGGCGAGTTCTGCCCCTCACCAATGATCTCCACCACCTGCGCGCGCACCGCCTCCTGGGAGACGCCCATCGAT
The DNA here is from genome assembly GCA_012513625.1 of Actinomycetales bacterium. GTDB lineage: Bacteria > Actinomycetota > Actinomycetes > Actinomycetales > Actinomycetaceae > JAAZBW01. The sequence continues at coordinate 1,606 of JAAZBW010000221.1, forward strand.
TCGAGCGCCTTGGCGGCCACGCCCTCGCCCTCGTGGATGAGGCCGAGCAGGATGTGTTCGGTACCGATGTAATTGTGGTTGAGCGTGCGCGCCTCTTCCTGGGCGAGCACCACCACCCGGCGAGCGCGGTCGGTGAACCGTTCGAACATGTGAGCCTCCTTGGGCTGCTGACTTCCAGCAATGTTAACGAGCCCGCACGCCGGGAACGTCCTGTGTTCGCCACAGGCGTGAGTTGCACCCCGCAGGAACCGCGTGGGGCTCTCCGCGCGGGAGCAGGTCAGGACTCGACGAGCACCGTCACGGGGCCGTCAGCCACCAGGGGGATCTCCATCATCGCCCCGAACCTCCCGGTGGCCACCTCGAGCCCCCGGCCGCGGAGCTCGGCCACCACGGCGTCTACCAGCGGCTCGGCCACCTGTCCCGGCGCGGCGTCCGACCAGCTGGGCCGCCGGCCCTTCCGCGTGCTGCCGTAGAGGGTGAACTGCGAGACCACGAGCACGGGTGCGCCCGCGCTCTCGCAGGACTGCTCGTCCCGCAGGATCCTGAGTTCCGCGATCTTCCGGGCGATCGTGCCAACGTCAGCGGCGCCGTCGCCGTGGGTCACCCCGACGAGCGCGACCAGACCCGGCCTCGTGATCTCACCCACCACCTCGCCGTCGACGACGACGGAGGCGCGCCTCACCCGTTGGAGCACCGCCCGCACCGCTCACCAACTCCTACCGCGGAGCGCCGGGCGGACGTCCGCGAGGTAGACGCCGGCGGGGAGGACGGCGACGACCGTGAGGAAGATGTTGATGCCGCTCTGGATGATCGGGATCGCAACGAGGCCGATAACAGCGGCCACGGCAAGAAGCGCGAGCCAGAACATCTTGGTCTTCTTCCCGTAGGCCTCGTACATCTTCCCGGGCCGGGAAACCGCGTCCACGAGGGCATAGACCTCGAGGACGAAGAGGGGAACGGAGATCATCCACTGCAGGATGTATGCGAGCCAGAAGTAGAGCGCCACGCGGTCCAGCGTACTGTGCGGCCCCCGGATGGCGTTGGAGGCACAATAGGTGCGTGACCGACCACTGCTGTTCGCGCCGAACGCTCCTGAAGGGCGCGGCCCTCGGTGCCGCCGTCGCGGTTCCCGTGCTCGCCTCCTGCTCCGACGGCTCGGGCGTCCCGGGCCAGTCCCCCGAGGCGGGTGAACGGCTCGCGTCACTCGATGACTTCGAGGACGGCCAGACCCTCGTGGTCATGACCGCGAAGGGCGTTCCCGTGGTCCTCACCCGTCAGGGCGGTGAGGTGGTGGCCCACTCCGGCGTCTGCCCCCACCAGGGGTGCGCGGTGCGGGTGGAAGTGGACAACCTGCTGTGCCCCTGCCACAACTCGAAGTTCGAGTTCGACGGCACGCTCATCTCGGGGCCTGCGGACACTGACCTTGATCCCACGGTGGTCCACCTCGACGGCCGAGACATCATCACGGGCCCCTAGCCCCCCTTCCCGCCGACTGTGTGGTTAAGTTTCCACCCCACTCCCGCCGACTGTGTGGTTAAGAGTCCGCCCCA
>JAAZBW010000222.1 GCA_012513625.1 Actinomycetales bacterium
CGCCGGGCTCTGCCGGCATGCCACCGCCGGACTGCATGGCCGCAACGGCCTCCGCCGGGATCCCGAGCTGCTCGAAGATCGCCATGCGTGCGGAGTTGATCTGCTCCTCGGTCAGAGTCCCCGAGTCCGCGGTGAACAGGATGAGGGCGTTTGAAGTACCGTCGTCCTCGAACTGCTCCTGCAGTTCCACCACGCGCGTGCTGTCAAAGCCTGCGGCCAGGGCGTCTGTAGATGAAGCGTTACGGGATTGCTCGGGAACGAACGCGATCGTGAGGACGGCGAACAAGAGGAAGACGAGCGCGACTACCCAAGACCTCCCCTTGCGGATGAACAGGCCAGGAACAGACATGGATTTCCACCTTTTGCTTCGATTGCTAGATGAGCGAGTAACTCGTTGAGAAACTTACTTGGTGTACTGTAGGGTCTCACGCATGACGACCGCAAGTCCCCATCAGCCCACAGCAGAATCGGGGGCTGTGAGATGGCCCATGGCGGGGAACAATCCCTCGTGGGAGGCCTCGCAGACCCTGCTCGCACTCCACCATTTCATCCGTTCAGCGGACGAGCTGACGGCCGAGCTCGCTCGACGGGCGGGCCTCAGCCGCTCGGAACTGCTGGCCCTCGAACTACTCCTGGATGGTCCCCTCGCTCCGGCGGACCTCTCACGTGAACTGGGTGTCACGTCCGCCGCAGTCTCGGGAGTGGTGGACAGGCTCTCCGCACGCGGACATGCCGAACGGGTGCGCCACACAGAGGACCGCCGACGCGTCACGGTTCTCATCACGGACTCCGGCCGGAGTGAGGTTCTCCAGACGATGGCCGGGATGTTCGAGGACCTGCGCGTGCTCGACGCCGCGTTCACCACCCGGGAGCAGGCGGTGGTGGCCCGCTACCTGCGGGCAGCCGCGGATGCGGTCCACTCGTTCTCCGGCGAGGACCGCGCCCGGTCTGCCTGAAGGAGCCGCTCAGTTGGCGTGGGCAATGACCTTGTCGTAGATGACTCCGAACCGCTCCATGCGCCGGTGGTAATAGGGATATCGCGAGGTGTCCGGCTCGATCGTGGCGCCGCGAGGCGCAGGTGCAGGCTCCACGTCCGGGACCAGTACCTCCAGAGCGTGTAGGGCGGTCCCCCGCAACGTGGAGCGCTTGAGCGTGATCGGCGTGACCGGTGTGGCGGTCACATCGGCCACCATCTGGAGGAGCGCCGGCACGTCCCCTGTCACACGCCCCGTGGCGAGGATCTCGCGGGGCGCGCCCACCACGAGGGCGAGTTCACGGAGCATGCGCGCGTAGGAGAACGCGACCCCCTCCGCCGTGGCCCGGTAGAGCTCGAGCGGGGTGGTGGCGGCGGAGACGCGGTGGAAGACGGCCCGCGCCTCGCCCACCCAGCCGGTGGAGCGCTCACCCGAGAACCACGGCAACACGATGGGAAGACCGGGAACCGGGTCGCGCTCGAGGAACGCGTCGATCTCGTCCTGTGGGGGCAGGAGGAGGGTTTCGCCGAGCCAGGAGAATGCCCGTCCCACGTCATTGATCGCCCCTCCGAGGATGGAGCGGTTCTCGTCAATCCGGTTGCACCAGACACCGCGGGGCAGGAGCTCGATGTCCCCCTCCACCACGGCCCGCATCGCGCCCGAGGTGGCGGCCGAGAGGATGAGGGTCCCGGGATCGGAACTCCCGGCCCCGATGGACTGGCCGTGGCCGTCGGAGATCGGCGGGAACCATGCCGCCTCCGCCAGCTGCGGATACCCGGGCGCGATGACCGGCTCAAGAGGTTGGCTCGGTGGGGCGATCGGCGTGAGGTAGTGCGGGTCCACGCCGGCGAGTCCGCAGAGCTCGGCGTCCCAGGTAGCCTCGCGTCGGTTGAGCATCCCCGTCCATGCCGCGGTGGAGACGCCGGCCGCCGTCACGCCGATGAGCCGCAGCCACACGTACTCGCCGAGCGACATCCACCGCTCCACCCTCCCGAATGTCTCCTCATCGGTCTGGCGCAGCCACAGGAACCGCGCGGGGAGGTAACCCGTGTGCTGGCGGGTGCCGGTGCGCTGCTGCACCTCGTCCTCGTTCAGGATGCTCTTCAGGTAGTTGACCTGCGGGGCGGGACGCGAATCGGCGTAGGTGTAGCAGGGGGTGAGTGCACGGCCGTCGGCCTCACCCACGAGCGAGGACGCGAAGGTGCAGATGCACACCCCCGCGATCTGGTGGGGGAAGCCGTCGAGGACCGCACCCATCACCTCACGCGCCTCCGCGACCACCTGGTCCGGATCGATCGTGGAGGTGCCGTTCGCCACTGTGGTGAAGGCATGCCCCACCTTCGCGCGGTGGCCGCGTACGGGACGGGCGAGCGCGTCGTAGATGCCGGCACGGGTTCCGGTGGAACCGACGTCGAACGCCAGAACAAAGGGCGCCTCCGCCTGCGAGAGGTCGATGGTGATGGACGTGGACATTGTGGGCCCCCGGGTAGGTGAGGCCTCCACGGTAGTGCGCAGAGTGCAGTCGCGCGCCGCAAACGGGGAGGTGAGCTGCTACGCCCCCACGCGAATGGCCGGCAACCCAAGGGAGACGGTGCCCCCGGCGGTGCCCCCACTGGCGGGGCCGTGCGGGTCGGAGCGGCGCCTGTCCCATGCGTCCCCCGCGCGGGTGCGGCGCACGGGCAGTACCCCACTCGTGAGGGCCGAGTCCGCCACAAGGTGGTGGGGCGCACCGTGGGTCACGGTGGCCAGCACCGCGTCACCGGGCCGCGGCATTGCCGACTCGGCCATCCCTGCGGGAACCGCCACGTGGACGAGCCGGTTGTCCCGGGCGCGCCCGGAGATTCGACCGCGGGCACCGTCCTTGCGACCCCCGCCCTCGGCCACGATCACCTCCACCTCGGCGCCCTGCAGCGCCTCGTTCTCCTCGGTGGAGATGCGCTCCTGGAGGGCCACGAGCCGCCGGTATCGCTCCGCCATGGTGGCGGCATCGAGCTGGCCGGGCAGGTCGGCGGCCGGCGTGTTGGGCCGGGGCGAGTACTGGAACGTGAACGCGGAGGAGAACCGCGAGCGCGCCACCACGTCCAGCGTGGCCTGGAAGTCCTCCTCGGTCTCGCCAGGGAAGCCCACGATGATGTCCGAGGTGATCGCGGCGTCCGGAATCGCCGCACGCACCCTGTCGAGGATGCCGAGGAACCTCTCGGACCGGTAGGAGCGGCGCATGGCACGCAGGATGCGGTCGGAGCCGGACTGGAGCGGCATGTGGAGGGAGGGCATCACGCTCGGGGTCTCTGCCATCGCGGCGATCACATCGTCCGTGAACGCGGCCGGGTGGGGAGAGGTGAAGCGCACGCGCTCGAGGCCGTCGATCTCCCCGCAGGCACGCAGTAGCTTCGCGAATGCGCCCTTGTCCCCGAAGCCCACCCCGTAGGAGTTGACGTTCTGCCCGAGAAGCGTCACCTCGATCGCGCCCTCGGCCACCACGGCCTCGATCTCGGCGAGGATGTCTCCCGGCCGCCGGTCACGTTCGCGTCCGCGCAACTGCGGGACGATGCAGAAGGTGCAGGTGTTGTTGCATCCCACCGAGATGGACACCCATGCCGCAAAGGCGCTCTCTCGGTGGGAGGGCAGGGTGGATGGGAACGTCTTGAGCGACTCCTCGATCTCCACAGCTGCCTCTTCGTTGTGGCGGGCCCGCTCGAGGAGCACCGGGAGAACGTCGATGTTGTGGGTGCCGAACACCACGTCCACCCACGGCGCCTTCTCCACGATGCCGTCGCGCATCTGCTGGGCGAGGCAGCCGCCCACGGCGATCTGCATGCCCGGGCGCTCCCGCTTCACGGAGGCGAGCTGGCCCAGGTTCCCGAAGAGGCGGGTCGCCGCGTTCTCGCGCACCGAGCACGTGTTCACGACGACGACGTCTGCCCCACCGTCTCCGGCTGAGGTGGCACGGGCGGCGAGCTCGGGCACGGCCTCGACGGGCAGGTAGCCAGCGGCGTCGAGCAGGCCGGCCATCCGTTCGGAGTCATGGACGTTCATCTGGCACCCAAGGGTGCGGACGTGGTAGGTGCGCATACGGGTGCCTAGTCTAGGGCGAGATGCCTCCCGTAATCATTCCCCCCGAGTTCCGCGCCCGTATCGCGGGACGGCCCGCCCTCCCCGGTCGCTCTCCCGACGGCGGGGCCTGGCTTGCGAGGCTCCCCCACCTGATCGCGGAGTACCTCGAGCGATGGCGTCTCCGCGTGGACGGGGAACCCCGGAGCGGTGAGAATGCGCTCGTGGTGCCTGTGCTGCGGGCCAGTGGAGAGCAGGCAGCCGTCAAGCTCACCTGGCCGCACCCGGAAGCGGAGTGGGAGCACCTCGCCCTCCGGCTCTGGGAGGGGAAGGGCGCCGTGCGCATGCTGGCGGCGGATCCTCGGGAACAGGTGCTCCTCCTCGAACGCCTCGACGCGGACCGGCCCCTCACCCGAGAGTTCGTCATTGACGCCTGCGAGGTGGTGGGTTCCCTCATGCTGGCCCTCGATTTGGCCGCTCCCCCTCAGGTGGAGAGCCTCGCCTCCCGCGCGGGCCGGCTCCGGGACGGAGCTGCGGACCCCACCCCGCTCGTCCCCCGCCGGCTGCAGGACCAGGCCCACTCCACCGTCGTCGATCTACTCACCGACCCTCCTCCCGCCCGACTTGTGCACGAGGACCTCCATGACGCCAACGTGCTGGCGCCCATCGGACCAGGGCGCGGCGAGTGGCTCGCGATCGATCCGAAGCC
>JAAZBW010000223.1 GCA_012513625.1 Actinomycetales bacterium
GACGGGGATCGTGGCGATCGCCGCCAGCGCACCCGCACCCGTCGCCCGCTCGACGGTGGGGACCGCCAGGTCTCCGAGGTGGATGCGCTTGACGCTCCCGCACTGACCGACGACGGCCACGCCGGCGACGACGCGTAGCCACCTGCTGCACCGAGAGGGCCCGGCCTGCGAATCCCGCAGGCCGGGCCCTCCGGCATTGGTGGCAACCCGGTAGCTCATCCACGGGGCGAATCGGATAACGTTGGAAATGATGACCGAAAACGTTGGCCCCTCCGAAACCCTTCCGCACACCATCAACACGGGCTTTACCGCCTCGCGCGAGCAGGTCCTCGACCTGTACGACTCCGTGGGATGGTCACGCTACACGCGCGATCCCGATGGACTGGAGCGGGCTCTCGCCAACTCGGGATTCGTGCTCGAGGCGTGGGATGGCAATGATCTCGTGGGCCTCGTGCGCTGCCTCTCCGACGGGGACACCATCCTCTACCTGCAGGACATCCTGGTGCGGCCCTCGCACCATCGCCGCGGCATCGGCAAGAAGCTGGTGCAGGAGGCCATCGAGCAGTATCCCAATCGCATCCGGCAGATTGTCCTCATCACGGACGATGAGCCCTACCAGCGCTCCTTCTATGAATCGCTCGGCTTCACGGAGATCTCCGAACTCGAGCCCAATCCGGGCCGCTGCTTCGTCCGCTTCCGGGACTGACGGCGCCTCCGGGCCCCGGAGTGGAGGCGAGTGCGTTCGGCAGTCCTACACTGGTGCGGATGCCTGAATCCGCGTGGTCGTTGATCGACCTCACCACACTCCCCACCACACCCGGAACGGAACTCTCCCTGGAGCAGGACGGCGCACTCGTGCGCCGGTCCGTGCTCCCCGGCGGAATCCGCGTGCTCACGGAGCAGATCCCGGGTTCCCGCTCCGCCACCGTGGGCGCGTGGGTGGCCGCCGGCTCGCGGGACGAGCGCGAGGAGCATGCAGGCTCCACCCACTTCCTTGAGCACCTGCTCTTCAAGGGCACTCCCAAGCGCACCGCATACGACATCTCCTCCGCGTTCGACGCCGTGGGCGGGGATGCGAACGCTGCCACCGCCAAGAACTACACGTGCTACTACGCCCGCGTGATCGATGCCGACCTGCCGATGGCGGTCGAGGTCCTCCTGGACATGGTCACGAGCTCCTCGATCACGGAGGCGGACTTCGAACTCGAGCGGGGTGTGATCCTCGAGGAACTCGCCATGAGCCTCGACGACCCCTCGGACCTCGTCCACGAGCGCTTCACCGAAACCGTACTCGCGGGCCACCCCCTGGGGCGCCCCATCGGCGGCACCCCCGAGTCGATCGCGTCCCTGCCGCACTCGGCCGTCCTCGAGCACTACTCCCGTACCTACGTCCCACCGGAGCTGGTGGTCACCGCAGCGGGCAACGTGAGGCACGAGGACGTTGTCTCTGCGGTCCTCGACGGAGCCCGGCGGGGCGGCTGGGACCTCCCGGACGACGGCGAGCCCGCCCCACGTCGCCGGGCGGGGGATGTGTCCTACGCACCCGGGCGGAGCGTGTTCCTCGAGAGGCCCGTGGAGCAGGCACACCTGATCCTCGGCTGGCCCGGGCTTGCGAACTCGGATCCCCGCCGGTTCGCGCTCGGAGTGGCGAACACCCTCCTCGGAGGGGGGATGAGCTCACGGTTGTTCCAGGAGATCCGGGAGCGGCGCGGCCTCGCATACTCCACCTACTCCTTCTCCAGCATGTACGCGGAGGGTGGCGTGTACGGGATGTATGCGGCCACCTCGCCCAGCGTGGCGCGCCAGGTGGCGGACCTCATGCGCGCGGAGGCCGAACGGCTGGTGGCGGAGCCCGTCCCCGCCGCTGAGCTCGCGCGGGCCATCGGCCAGATCCGCGGAAACTTCGTCCTCTCGCTGGAAGACTCCGGCGCGCGAATGACCCGGCTCGGTGCCGCCGAGATCGTGACGGGCCGGCTCCTCTCCTTCGACGAGACGCTCCGCAACTACTTCTCGGTCACCGTGGAGGAGATCCAGCAGGTGGCGGCAGACGTGATGGGTGGCGTGCCCGCCCTCGTGGTGGTGGGGGCGGCTGCCGCAGGAGCGGCCCTCACCTGAGGACGCAGGCCACACCCGGGTGGCTGGAGGCCCGCCCCGATACGCTGGCTCCCATGAGACTGCGGGTGGCCGTGATCGGCGCAAACGGACGGATGGGCAGGACCGTGTGCGAGGCGGTGGAATCCGCCCCGGATATGGACCTCGTCGCGCGCCTCGAGTCGGGTGACGACGTCGCATCCCTCGCCGGCGAGGCCGACGTCGCGGTTGACTTCACCCACCCGGACGCCACCGAGGCCAACGTGCACGCCCTGATCGGGGCGGGGGTCCACGC
>JAAZBW010000224.1 GCA_012513625.1 Actinomycetales bacterium
GAAGTCGGCGTCCCAGTTTCCGTCGGTCTCGAGGCCATCGAGACCGCGGATGCGGGGCTTGGGCTTTCCGAGGTGCACGCCGATGTCGAGCACGACGCGGGCGGCACGCATGCGCTGGCCGTCGAGCATGCCCAGCCGGTCGGCCGGGTCGTCGAGGTAGCCCAGCTGCTCCATGAGGCGCTCCGCGTACAGAGCCCAGCCCTCCGCGTGGCCGCTGGAGCCGGCCAGCAGGCGGCGCCACGAGTTGAGCTCGGCGCGGTTGTAGACCGCCTGCGCGATCTGCAGGTGGTGGCCGGGGACGCCCTCGTGGTACACGGTGGTCAGTTCCCGCCACGTGTCAAACGAGTCGACGCCCTCGGGCACCGACCACCACATGCGGCCCGGACGGGAGAAGTCCGCACTCGGCCCCGTGTAGTAGATGCCGCCGGTGGCCGTGGGGGCGATCATCGCCTCGAGGGTGCGTACGGGCCCGGGGATGTCGAAGTGGGTGTCCGCGAGGGCCTCGATCGCCTCGTCGGCGGTGGACTGCATCCACTCACGCAGCGCGTCGGTGCCGTAGATCATGCGGTCCGGATCGGCGTTGAGCCGTGCGATCGCCTCCGGGATCGTGGATCCTGGTCCGTACAACTCCGCGGCGGTGGACTCCTGCTCGGCGACGATCCGCGCGAGCTCCTCACGGCCCCATTCGTAGGTCTCATCCAGGTCGATCTCTGAGCCGATGAACTCCCGCGACCAGAGCGCGTAACGCTCGCGGCCCACGCCGTCCTCGTCGAGGGCCTCGGGTGCCACCTCCCTGGAGAGGAACTCCGCGAAGTCAGCGAACGCCTGCCGGGCATCCCGTGCGGCACCCTCGAGTTCGGAGGCGAGCGCCGCCACGGGAGCCTCGCCATCCGGGCGGGCGCCCGCCACGAACGAGGTGAAGAAGGAGGAGTCCGCATCTGCGTAACCGTCCGCCTCATCGATGGCGAGCCGGATCTGCCGCAGCGCAGGCATCGTCCCGCGCTCCACTCCCTCGCGCAGCGAGGCCTCGTAGCCGTCGAACGCCTGTGGGAGTGCGCGCATACGAGCGGCAATGTTCTCCCAGTCCTCCGCAGTCTCCGTGGGCATGAGGTCGAAGACCTCCCGCAGCGACTGCAGCGGAGAGACGATGTTGTTGAGGTCCCGACGGAACTCTCCGGCCTCGTGGAGTTCCAGGGACACGCCGTGCCGTTCGCGTACCGCGGCCACCGTCACCTGGTCCACCTCGTCCGACGGCGTCTCCTGGCTCACCTCGTCCACGAACCTGCGCTGGAGCTCGGCCCGCGCCTCCTCACCCTCGGGGGACAGGTCCGGGAGCCGATCCTCGTGCCCGGAAATCCCGAGGTAGGTGGCGGTCAATGGGTCGAGCGCCGCGTAGTCGTGGACGAACTGGTCTGCGATCGCATCGATGCGGGTTGGAGTACGCATATCTCCCAAGCTAGCAGCGTGCGGCAGAGGTGGCTGTGGTCCATCCGTGGCGTCCGTCAAAGCTGCAGGTGGGTGACGCGACGGCATCGGGAAGGTGTCGAGGGCTGGAGAATGGGTGAATACAGGGGTGAATACTGGTGCTCTTCACGTGATCGTGCTGGTGCAGGTGGCACCTTGGTGGTCAGAACTACACCATGGGTGCTTCGCGCCGTTGGTCCGAAGCAGTCGGCTTTGATCAGAGCCGATTGATGGGTCTGCGACGCGTCGGCCCTGGTGAGTTCACGAACTGAAAATCCGACTACCCAGACGGGGTGGCCTCCGCATTCTCCCCCGCGGACGCCACCCACGCGGGTGGTCACGAGCGCGGCCAGGCTCCCCTTGCGCCACTGCTCAAACTGGACCCTGGGAACGCTGCCGCAGCATTCCCAGGGTCCATCCCAGTTGGCGCACGAAACCGAGCGAACCCCGCCCGAGATCGCCACGTGGCAAGGGAGGGGCAACTAAGCTTGGTATACCGAGAGTGATTTCCGCGGGGGGTGTCATGCACGAGCGGGCGACCGCAGCTGGTGTCGTCATCGGTGCACCTCGGTTTTCGCGACCGCACCTCCCGCGACCACGGCTCCACGAGCTGATGAACCGGGACGTCCCGCTGACGGTCCTGCGTGCCCAAGAGGGGACTGGTAAGTCCACCCTTCTCGCCGAGTGGGTGCACACATTGGACCGGCCGGTCGTGTGGGTGAACCTTGGCCCGGACGTGACCGACCGTGGCGCCTTCTGGGACATCGTGGCCACCGCGATGCGTGATTCGGGCGTGCTGTCATCCGAAGGGGCGTCGGCGATCGAGCCGACTACCGATCTGGTGGGACTGAGGCGTCGCCTGGTCCGGAGTCTCTCGCCGATTGCCGAGCGGTGTGTCGTCGTGATCGACAACGCCGAAGTGGTGGCCTCGCACGAGGACCTTGGTGGTGAGATTGCGGCCGACTGGTTCGCCATCCTTCGAGCCACCGGTGCCCTCCGCTTGGTGGTGGCCAGCCGGCGGCTCACGCACCTCGAGGACCTCCGGGTCGCGCAGAGGATTGACCACACATTCCTCCGCTACGCGGATCTGCGATTCACCCTCGAGGAGGTCACAGAGCTCCTCGAGTCGCTTGAGGGCCCAGATCGCACGTGGTCAGACCATTCCGTGGCCGCACAGGTGATGCACGAGTCGACGGGAGGGAGCCCCGGACTCATGAAGGCCGTCCTCATGGCTGCGCGCACCTCGCAGGTGCAGGGAGTAGGCGGGCTCCGCACCCTTGCCCACCTGATCACCGGCGCCTGGATCAGGAGTGAGGTGGAGGACCCGGCGCAGGCAACTCTGATGCGATTCCTCCTCCGCATCAGCGTGCCCGAGGTGCTTCCACCCGGCCTGCCCGAACACCTCGACCACGGGAACGGCGCCACGGCGCAGCAGCTGACCATGCTCGAGGAGAAGGGGATCCTCGCGATCGATCCCACCACCCTTGTGGCCGTGATCGATGCGCTCTCACTCCCGCACGTACGCGCGGAGGCGTCCGCCCGGATCACTGAGGAACTTCCCGCACTCCATGCGCTCACCGCCCAGTGGGAACTCGGGGACGGAGATCCACTGCGGGCACTCCGGCACGCTGTGGCCGCGAGGGATTACCGGCTCGTCACTGCCGTGCTGAGCCGGCACTGGATGCACTTCCTCTGGAGCGGCGTCATCCGTGAGTCCCAGACCGTCCTGGAGCAGATCCCGCGCAGGATCCTGCGAGAGTATCCCGTCATCACTGGCATCCTCGGACTCTCGGCTAACATGAACGAGGCCACGCGATCTCGCGCGCTCGGATATCTCCGCCTCTCCATCGCTGGTGCACGGGCACAGCGCCGCGGCGCCGAGCGGCCCCAGCGGCTCTTCCTGGATGTGCTCGAATCCTCCTTCCTCCGGATCTCCGGCGAGCCGGAGGGACTGCTCCTCCGGGCACGCTCGGCCGCGACGAAGCTCGAGGAGTGGTCCACCGACCTGACGGCGAAGCCCAGCGAGATCCTCTTCCGCACCCAGCTCGCGATCTCCTTCTTCCGGATGGGACTCCAGGGGGAGGGACTCGAGATCCTGGAGGACGTACTCGCGGCACCGGCGGACAGTCCCGCCCTCGGACTCCACCAGGGAATCGCCATCAAGTCCGGCATCCTCGCGCACTCGGGTGCGATGACTGAGAGCCGCAAGCTCCTGAGGCGTGCCGAGCGCATGTCCTGGCCGCGCGGACTGCGCGAGACATACCTCGGCGTCATGTACCACTACGCGGCTGCCTGGGACCGGATCGAGGCATTCGACCTCGAGGGCGCCCAGCACCACATCCAGACCATTTCACCCCAGGCCGTGAACATCGAGTTCTGGCCCTACATTGCGGCAGTCCGGGCGTACGTCCAGGTGTTACGCGGCGAGGCGCACACGGCGTATGCGCTCCTGTACGAGGAGCAGCAGCAGGAAGTGACGGAGCGGAGGGCCCTCCCCACGGAACGGGTCCTCCTTGACCGGATGGCTGTGATCCTCCACCTGGCCGTCGGCCGGATCGCCTCGGCACGCCAGATCCTCACCACGCTCCCGGTATCGTCGGCGAGCCACGCACTTGGCGGCATGGTGGAGCTTGCCGCCGGGAACCTGGAGGGCGCGATCGCCCACGTGGCGGTGGGCCAGCAGGATCCGAGTATGGCCCCCCGGATCCGGACCCTCCAGTCCCTCATCCTCGCGGCCGCCACGCTCCGCCAGGGGGATACGCGTGGCGCATTGGCCGCAGCCGAGCAGATGGCGGTGCAGATGGACATCCACGGAGTCCGTGCGCACCTCGCGCTCGTCCCGCGCCCGGACCTCGTGGCGGTCTGCGACCTGCTCGAGGCCAAGCGGCCGAGGCTCGCAGCCATCCTTGGAGATATCGCGGACGTGCCGGAAGTGATCGGCCCCGGCGCGGACGTGGAGCCGCTCTCCGAGCGCGAACGTATTGTAGTGGCCGAACTCGTGACCGGGGACTCGTAGGCCGTGATCGCGAAGCGGCTCGGAGTCTCTGTCAACACCGTGAAGTCGCAGCTGCGCAGCAGCTACCGAAAACTGGGCGTCTCCTCCCGTGAGGAGGCTGTGACTGCTGCCATCGGCCTCGGACTGCTCACCGGCGGCAGCACCACACAGCGTTGACGCGCGCCACCAGCCACCAGCCCGCCGCCCGAACCCCGTTTCTTCCTCAGGGATGCAGGGACCAGCGCCACTCGCCGGAGAACGTTCCCGGCACCGGCATGCCTGCGTTCCGCATGGCCCCGCGCCGCCCGCGGCTGGTCCACTCCGAACACCGCGCCACGGTCCCCGGTACCGGCTCCGGCGGCGCTTCTCCGGTCTCAAGCAGCTCGTTGATGCTCTGCACGGCCGTGCCCACGGCCACGAGGGCCGCGAGTTCGGTCTCGCTCGGGGCGCCGGCCACCACATCGAACTCCGGCGTCACAGCGGGATGTTCCCATGCTTCTTGGCGGGCATGCTGGCCCGCTTGGTGCGCAGCGCCCGGAGTGCTCGCACCACCTGCACCCGGGTCTCCGAGGGCGCGATCACGGCGTCCACGTAGCCGCGCGCCGCGGCGTCCCACGGGTTGACCAGCGTTTCCTCGTACTCGGCCGTCAGCCGTGCACGCTCGGACTCCACATTCCCGCCCTCGCGCTCCACGGCGCCGAGCGTGCTCCGGTGCAGGATGTTCACCGCCCCGCCCGCGCCCATCACCGCGATCTGCGCGGTGGGCCAGGCGAGGTTCACGTCTGCGCCGAGTTGCTTGGAGCCCATCACGATGTACGCGCCGCCATAGGCCTTCCGGGTGATGACCGTGACGAGTGGGACCGTGGCCTCCGCGTACGCGAAGATCAGCTTGGCCCCGCGCCGGATGATGCCGTTCCACTCCTGGTCCGTGCCCGGCAGGAAGCCGGGCACGTCCACGAGCGTCAGCACCGGGATGTTGAACGCGTCGCACGTGCGCACGAACCGCGCGGCCTTCTCGGCCGCATCAATATCAAGCGTTCCGGCCATGGAGAGCGGCTGGTTCGCCACCACGCCCACGGGATGGCCCTCCACCGAGCCGAGGGCCGTGATCACATTCGTGGCGAAATCTGCGGAGAGTTCCAGGAAGTCCCCGTCGTCGAGGAGGCCCTCCATCACGGTCTTCATGTCATACGGCTGCGAATCGCTCTCCGGCACCAGCGTGTCCAGCGCGAGGTCCTCGTCCGTCACCTCCATGTCTGCCTCCACGGCGAACGTGGGCGGATCCGCGAGGTTGTTGGACGGTAGGTAGGTGAGTAGGGCGCGCACAAAATCGATCGCGTCCTCCTCGTCCTCCGCCCGGTAGTGCGCCACACCCGAGCGCGTGGTGTGCGTGACCGCCCCGCCGAGGTCTTCCTGCGAGACCTCCTCACCGGTCACCGCACGGATCACGTCTGGCCCGGTGATGAACATGTTGGAGGTACCGTCCACCATCACCACCACATCGGTGAGCGCCGGGGAGTAGACCGCCCCGCCCGCAGAGGGACCCATGATGAGTGAGATCTGCGGGATCACCCCGGAGGCCGCCACGTTGCGACGGAAGATCTCCGCGAACTGGGTGAGGGCCGCCACGCCCTCCTGGATGCGGGCGCCCCCGCCGTCGGAAATCCCGATCAGCGGTACCCCGGTGCGCAGGGCGAGGTCCATGACTTTGGTGATCTTCTGCCCGTGCACCTCGCCGAGCGAGCCGCCGAACACCGAGAAGTCCTGCGAGTAGACGCACACCTGGCGACCGTCGATGGTGCCGTGGCCCACCACCACGCCATCGCCCTCGATTCGCTTCTTCTCCATCCCGAATGCCGAGGCGCGGTGCGTGGCGAGCCCGTCCATCTCCACAAAGGAGTCGGGGTCGAGCAGCATCTCCACGCGCTCGCGAGCGGTGCCCTTGCCGCGGCCGTGCTGGCGCTGGCGCGCGGCCTCCTCCTGCGCGAGCGTGCGCTCCCGCCGGGCCTCGAGTTCGGTGAGGGGGGTAGATTCGGTCACGCGCTCCAGCGTAGTTGTGGGTACGGACCAATCCCTCGCCCGACTCCACCGGATTCCCGCCGCGCCCTTTGTGGGTGGAGCACAATGGGGGGAGATCACGGACAGGAGCAGGCCATGGCATGGACCCGGGTGGTGCACCTCGCCAGCACCGATTCCACGAACACGCACCTCATGCGCGCGCTCACCGCCGGGCCGGGGGAGTGGCCGCACCTTTCCGTGGTGGTGGCGGATGCGCAGACCGCCGGCCGGGGCCGCGCGGGGCGTGCGTGGCACTCGCGTCCGGGAGAGTCCCTCACCGCCTCCGTGGTCCTCCGTCTCGACGACGACGCCGCGCCCCCCGTCACGTGGGTTCCCCTTCTGGTGGGGGTCGCGGTGCGTCGGGCGCTTGCGCGCTGGGTCCCCACCGTCCTCAAGTGGCCGAACGACGTCCTGCTCGCCACGGATTCGGCCGAGGGTGCGGCTCCGCCCGATCGCTCGCGCGCATTCCACGGGGAAGGGGGTCCGGTGGGCTCCGCCGAGGGTGCGGCTGCGTCCTGGGGGTGGACGCCCAAGCTGGGGGGGATCCTCTGCGAACTGCACCCGAGCGGAGCGGTGGTGGCCGGCGTCGGCATCAATTGCCGCACCAGCCGCGAGGACCTGCCCGTGCCGTGGGCGGCCTCGATCGCCACGGCCACCGGCGGCTCTCCGGCGCCGCTCGACGTTCTCGAGGCGCTTGGGGAAGCCCTCCCCGCGGTTCTCGCGGACTGGGCCGGGCATGCCGCCCGGGTGAGGGCCGAGTACGAGGAGGCATGCGTCGTCGTCGGAGAGCAGGTCACCGTGACGGGAGGGCACGGACCCACGGAGGGCAGGGCTGTGGGAATCGGGCTGGACGGGGCGCTGCTCGTGGACACGGCGCGGGGTCGGCTGGAAGTGACGGCCGGAGACGTGGAGCACGTGCGCTGAGGCAAACAGTGGCAAGGCCTGTGTCGCGCGCCACATTGGCAGATAGTGTGGACAAGTGACGAAACCGCAACGGACGAACAAACAGGCGCGCGCGCACACGCCCCGCGCGTCGGCGTCCACCCCTGCGGAGAAGCCCGCGCCCGCAGCGAAGCCCGCCGAGGCAACGAAGCCCGCGCACGCCGCGAAGCCCGCCGAGGCAACGAAGCCTGCACCAGCGAAAAGGCCGGTTGGGACCACGAATCCCGCCGCGCCCGCGACGAAACCGGTCGAGCCGAAGCCGGTTGCGGCCGCAAAGCCCGTGACGACCACGAAGCCGGTGCCTGGGAAAGGGCGGACAGCGAAGGATGTGGCCGCCGTGAGGACGCTGCCGGCGGCCACGGCGCGCCGGAAGCACCCGCTGCCCACGGCTGCGAACGCCGAGCCCGCGGTGCAGGAGGTGCTGCCGGACGGTCCCTCGGAACCTGCGCCACCCCGCCGGCGCAAGCCCACCCAGACCAAGGATGAGATCGGGCTCATCTACCTGGGTGAAGACCCGCACCTCACCATGGACGAGCTCGCGGACGCGGCCGGAACCACGGTGGCGTTCGCGAAGGACTTCTGGCGCTCCATGGGCTTCCCAAACGTACCCGAGGGCCAGGTGCGCTTTGTTGAGGCAGACGTGCAGGCGCTGCGCGGCTGGGTGGAGAGCGTGGAGTCCGGCCGAATCGATATGGACACGGCCCACTCGCTGATCCGGGCGCAGAGCTACAACATGGAGCGCCTCGCCCTCTGGCAGCTTGAGGCCGCGGTGGAGGACCTGCAGCGCAGGTACGAGTTCGATGACACGGCGGCACGCGTGATCTTCCTGGACGATCTGCCCGAGGTGCAGACCTTCATGGTGGAACAGCTCGCCTACACGTGGCGGCGGCAGGTGGTGGACCTCGTGGAGCGCACGGTGGCCGAGGTGGCGGACCGCGGGGGGGAGCCGCAGCCGAGTGAGCTCCTGCCCCTGCCGCGGGCCCTGGGATTTGTGGACATGGTGGCGTTCACCAGCAAGGCGCGCCAGGTGGGCAGCCGCGAGCTCGTGGAACTCGTGCAGGGCTTCGAATTCACCGCACGTGACGTGATCAGCGCGAACGGCGCGCGCGTGGTGAAGACGGTGGGGGATTCGGTGCTCTACGTGGCGGACGATGTGCTTACGGCGGCGCGGGTGACGCTCGCGATCAACCAGGCGGTCGCAGCCGATCCGCGGCTCCTGCCGGTGCGGGCCTCACTCGTGTGGGGCCGCGTGGTCTCGCGTTCGGGAGACATCTTCGGGCCGGCGGTGAACCTCGCCTCCCGGCTCATCGATATTGCTCCGGCAGACACGGTCTACATGGATGAGGGCACGGGCGCGCTCCTCGCCAAGCACCCTCGCGCTGCGGACTTCCTGCAGATCCGGCGGCCACCCGTGGTGGTACCCGGGATCGGCGAGATCACGCAGGTAGAACTCCGGTGGGCGGTCCAGCCCTCGGAGGACGAGATCTGGCTGCCCACGCGGCGCCACTCACCTACTTCTTGACCATTTATTGGCAGAGTCCTTTACTATGGCACTGTGACCAACGTACTGCTCGTCGAGGACGACGCCGCGATCGCCGAACCGCTCACCCGGGCACTCGGGCGCGAGGGATACAACGTCAGGGCCCACGGGACGGCTCAGAGCGCCCTCGATGATCTGGCCGAGACGGACCTCGTGATCCTGGACCTTGGGCTGCCGGACATGGACGGCCTGGATGTGGCCCGCCGGATCCGCTCCCAGGGTCTCACCACGCCGATCCTCGTGCTCACGGCTCGGGCGGATGAGGTGGACATGGTGGTGGGCCTGGACGCCGGTGCAGATGACTACGTGACCAAGCCGTTCCGGCTCGCCGAGTTGTTGGCCCGCGTGCGGGCGCTACTGCGCCGCGTGGGCGGGGACCTCACGGATGAGGATGAGCTGGTGGCGCAGGACGTCCGAATGGACGTGGGCGCCCACCGTGCCTTCCAGGCAAAGCGTGAACTGCAGCTGACGGCCAAGGAGTTCGATCTCCTGCGGGTCCTCCTCCGGGACGCCGGCAGTGTGGTGAGCCGTGACGCGCTGATGCGCGAGGTCTGGGGTGGAACGGACGCCGCGGGGTCCACCAAGACGCTGGACATGCACGTCTCGTGGCTGCGCCGCAAGCTGGGCGATGACGCGAACGATCCCCACTACATCACCACCGTCCGCGGAATGGGCTTCCGCTTCGAGACCGCCGCTAGCTGATGCGCCGGCGCGCGGTCCAACTGGCCGTCGTCGCCGTGACGGTCGCGCTCCTCCTGATCGGGCTACCCCTCTCCATCCTCGGCTCGGCCATGATCTGGGACTCGGAACAGGGCGCCCTGGACACGCGCACCCAGACCCTGGCCCGGGCCGTGGAGCGGCGCCTCACCCAGGGGGACCGGGTGGATGAGGCGATGCTTGATCCCTGGATTGACGGCCGCGTGAACCACGCCGCGCGCATCATCGTGATCCTCCCCGAAGGGGGACGCGTGGAGACCGCGCCCCTTGGCGAGGGGCAGGTGTTGCGCTCCACCAAGGCCACCGGCGCGATCGGCAGTGGGACCGGGGCCACCGTGATCATGGAAGTGCTGGTCCGGGACGTGCAGGCCCAGATCGCCGGGATGATCCTGTTCGTGGGAGCCGCCTCCACCGTGGCGTTCATCGTGGCGGTGTTCGTTGCCCTGAGGGGCTCGCGCAGGATTGCGGCACCGCTCATCTACCTCGCGGCCTCCGCCGAGCAGCTGGGTAGCGGCCAGGTGCGCCCCAACGTGCAGCCCTCCGGGATCGAGGAGATCGACCTCGTCCAGGACGAGCTGGTGCGCACGGCGGACCGCATGGCCGGCCGGCTGGCGGCAGAGCGCCAGTTCGCCCGGGACGCCTCCCACCAACTCCGCACCCCACTCACCTCCCTCTCAATGCGGCTGGAGGAGATCCAGTACCTCACGGAAAGCCAGGAGGTGAAGGATGAGGCCGAGCTCTGCCTCCAGCAGGTGGAGCGCCTCACGGGAGTGGTGGACGATCTGCTGCGGACCTCCCGTCAGGCCGAGGGCGGCACCAGTGAGGCGATCAGCCTCCCGGACATCTTCGAGCAGCAGGCGGAGGAGTGGTTCGGAGCCTTCGAGAAGGCCGGACGGGAGCTCGAGTTCTCCAATGAGGCCGCGAGGATCGCGCTCGCCAGCCCGGGAGCGCTCGCCCAGGTGCTCGCCACCCTGATCGAGAACTCGCTCAAGTATGGCGCCGGCACCACCACGGTCTCCACGCGCCCTGCGGCCAGCCGCGGCGTGTTCATCGATGTGGCGGACGAGGGCGAGGGCGTCCCGGACGAGATCGCGCCGGACGTCTTCACCCAGGGCGTCTCCGGCCACGGCTCCTCCGGTCTCGGCCTGCCGCTCGCCCGGGACCTGGTGGCGGCCGATGGCGGGCGCCTGGAGCTCACCCAGCGTCGGCCCCCAGTCTTCACCGTGTTCCTGAACCAACTGCCGGGCGAACTGGACCCCCACATTGTGCTGCCTCGTGCGGCGCTCGTGACGGTGGGGCGCCGGCGTAGGCGGCGGTAGCCGGCCGCGAAGGAGCGACGTTTCGTCCGGGCTCACATCCAGCCGGAAGCGGGAGGGTGGGCGGGTTCGGCTACGCTGATGTGGTGGATCCCTCAGATGCAGTGACGGTGCCGAGCGTGGCGATCGTGATGCGCACAAAGGATCGGCCGATCCTTCTCTCACGGGCTATTGATGATGTCCTCTCGCAGAGTTTCCGGGATTGGGAGCTCATCATCGTCAATGACGGGGGGGATCCGGCCAGGGTGGAGGAACTGGTGAGTGTCCGTGAGGCCAGCGCCGCAGGTCGCATCCGCGTGATCCATCACCACGAGTCCCTCGGCATGGAAGCCGCCTCCAACGCCGCGATCCGCGCCTCCGCATCCGAGTTCCTCGCGGTCCATGATGATGACGACACGTGGGACCCTGACTTCTTACACCTCACCGTGGACTACCTCAACACTCCA
>JAAZBW010000225.1 GCA_012513625.1 Actinomycetales bacterium
CAGTTCAAGCTGCGCGAGGGCATGCCGATCGGTGCGCACGTGACACTGCGCGGCGATCGGATGTGGGAGTTCCTCGACCGCCTGCTCTCGCTCGCACTGCCGCGCATCCGCGACTTCCGTGGGCTGAGCCCCAAGCAGTTTGACGGCAAGGGCAACTACACCTTCGGTCTCACGGAGCAGTCGATGTTCCATGAAATCGACCAGGACCGCACAGACCGCGTGCGCGGAATGGACATTACCGTGGTCACGAGTGCCACGAACGACGAGGAGGGGCGGGCGCTGCTGAAGCACCTTGGATTCCCCTTCAAGGAGGACTGACATGGCGAAGACCGCTCTCAGGAACAAGGCGGCCCGCAAGCCGAAGTTTGCGGTCCGCGCCTACACCAGGTGCCAGCGGTGCGGACGTCCGCACTCCGTGTACCGCAAGTTCGGACTGTGCCGAATCTGCCTGCGGGAAATGGCCCTGCGCGGCCAGCTCCCTGGCGTGACGAAGTCCAGCTGGTAAACCAACTGCGCAACAGGTCCGGAGAACCGGAAACCGCTGCGAGGAAGGGCACGAGCCCACAATGACAATGACGGACCCTATTGCGGACATGTTGACGCGTCTGCGCAATGCGAATGCTGCGCACCATGACGAGGTCACCATGCCGTACTCGAAGTTGAAGTCCGCGCTCGCGGAGATCCTGAAGGTGGAGGGCTATATTGCCGATTTCGCCACCAAGGACCTCGAGGTGGGCAAGGAACTGACCCTGACGCTCAAGTTCGGGCCCAACCGGGAGCGGGCGATCGCAGGCGTTCGCCGCATCTCCAAGCCCGGTCTGCGCGTCTACGCAAAGTCCACCAAGCTCCCCAGGGTGCTCGGCGGACTCGGCGTCGCGATTCTGTCCACATCCTCCGGTCTCCTGACCGACCGTGAGGCCGAGAACATGGGCGTTGGCGGGGAAGTCCTCGCTTACGTCTGGTGACCAGGAAAGGAGAGTTACGACTATGTCCCGTATTGGACGACTTCCAATCCCGGTCCCGAGCGGCGTCGAGGTGACAATCGACGGCAGCACTGTGGCCGTGAAGGGCCCCAAGGGCGAGCTCGCACACGTGCTTCCCGGCGCCATCGGCGTGGAGCGTGGCGAGGATGGCTCCCTCCAGGTGACCCGCCCGGATGACGAGCGAGACTCGCGTTCACTGCACGGCCTCACCCGCACTCTCATCAACAACATGATGGTGGGTGTGACCCAGGGTTACGAGAAGAAGCTCGAGATCGTCGGCACCGGGTACCGCGTGCTGGCGAAGGGCTCGGACCTCGAGTTCAACCTCGGCTTCTCGCACCCAGTGGTCGTCTCCCCGCCGGAAGGCATCGCCTTCGCGGTGGAGAGCCAAACCAAGTTCTCGGTTTCCGGGATCTCCAAGCAACTCGTCGGCGAGACGGCTGCGAACATCCGCAAGATCCGTAGGCCCGAGCCCTACAAGGGCAAGGGCGTGCGCTATGCGGGCGAGCACGTGCGCCGCAAGGCCGGAAAGGCTGGTAAGTAGCCATGGCAGTGTCGATCAAGGGCAAGGGCAAGGCCGTTGCACGGTCCCGTCGTCACTTTCGCGTGCGCAAGAAGATCGTGGGAACTGCGACACGCCCGCGCCTCGTTGTGACCCGCTCCAACCGCCACATGGTGGCGCAGCTCGTGGATGACTCCACGGGCCGCACGCTCGCTTCGGCCTCCACTCTCGAAGTGGACCTGCGCGCGGCGGACGGGGACAAGACTGACAAGGCCCGGAAGGTCGGCCAGCTCATCGCCCTGCGCTCCAAGGGGGCGGGGATCGAGGCGGCTGTCTTCGACCGGGCCGGGAACAAGTACCACGGTCGCGTGGCCGCCGTCGCTGACGGTGCCCGTGATGGTGGACTGACCCTCTAGAGACAAGAGAGCTGAGGAAGAGATGGCTGCACCGCAGCGAAGCAGGACCGCCTCCGGTCCCGAGGGCCAGGGAGACGGTCGCGAGTCGCGCGAGTCGCGTGACGCGCGCCGTGACGCGCGCCGTGACTCCGGTCGCGGGCCCCGGGAGGAAAAGAACCAGTACATCGAACGGGTCGTGACCATCAACCGCGTCTCGAAGGTCGTGAAGGGTGGACGTCGGTTCTCCTTCACCGCCCTCGTGGTGGTCGGTGACGGCGACGGCACCGTGGGTGTGGGGTACGGCAAGGCCAAGGAGGTGCCCGCGGCAATCGCCAAGGGTGTCGAGGAGGCCAAGAAGAGCTTCTTCAAGGTGCCCCGCATCGGCAAGACGATTCCACACGCGGTCCAGGGTGAGGACGCCGCGGGCGTCGTCTTCCTGCGCCCCGCCTCGCCGGGTACCGGTGTGATCGCCGGTGGCCCGGTGCGCGCCGTCCTGGAATGTGCCGGTATTCACGACATCCTGTCCAAGTCGATGGGATCGTCGAACTCGATCAACATCATCAAGGCCACCGTGGCCGGGCTCAAGGCACTCGAACAGCCGGAGGCGGTCGCAGCCCGCCGCGGCCTGCCGCTTGAGCGCGTCGCCCCCGCTGGCATGCTGCGCGCCCGCGTGGCGGCCGATGATCGCGCCCGTCACGATGCCGAGGTGGCCGCAGGGCAGCCGGGAGGTAACTCCTGATGGCTGAGCTGAAGGTGACCCAGACCAAGTCCGCCATCGGCGGTACCCACAACCAGCGTGCGACGCTCAAGACCCTCGGTCTGCGCAAGATCGGGCAGAGTGTCACCCGCACTGATGACAGGGCAGTCCGCGGCATGATTCGTACCGTGGCCCACCTTGTGACCGTTGAAGAGGTGAAATAATGGCCGACACAACCGAAAACACGCGCGTGCTTAAGGTGCACGACCTGCGTCCTGCTCCCGGCGCCAAGACCGC
Organism: Actinomycetales bacterium; assembly: GCA_012513625.1. Taxonomy (GTDB): domain Bacteria; phylum Actinomycetota; class Actinomycetes; order Actinomycetales; family Actinomycetaceae; genus JAAZBW01. The sequence goes on from JAAZBW010000225.1 coordinate 2,875, forward strand.
CAAGACCCGCGTGGGTCGTGGTGAGGGCGGCAAGGGTGGCAAGACAGCCGGCCGCGGTACCAAGGGAACCCGGGCGCGCAACAAGGTGCGCGCGGGATTCGAGGGTGGCCAGATGCCGCTCCACATGCGGCTCCCGAAGCTGCGTGGGTTCAAGAACCCGCACCGCGTGGAGTTCCAGGTGGTCAACGTGGCCGCCATCGAGGAGCTCTTCCCGGAGGGGGGCGCGGTGACCGTGGCCGACCTCGTGGAGAAGGGCGCGGTCCGCAAGGGCCACCTCGTGAAGGTGCTCGGCACCGGCGAGATCACCGTCAGTGTGCAACTCGAGGTGGACGCCTTCTCCTCTTCCGCGAAGGAGAAGATCGAGGCTGCCGGCGGCTCCATCGCCAAGGCCTGACTCTCCAGGGAACGCACCACGTATTTCTTGCAGCGTCTGCCCCCGCTCCGGCGGGGGCAGGTCCGCGTTAGGGCCTGATCGGTCATCCACCGCATTGGCGGCGGGGTAACCTGAAGCCAACCCACGATGTCCTGAGGGGGACAATTGCTTTCCGCATTCGCCCAGGCGTTCCGTACGCCCGACCTGCGTCGCAAACTGCTCTTCACACTCGGAATCATGGCGATCTACCGGCTCGGGACCGCGATCCCTGCGCCGGGAGTCAGCTACGCCAACGTGCAGGAGTGCGTGAGTTCCGCCGAGGCGGGCTTCCTCGGGATGATCAACCTGTTCTCCGGTGGTGGGTTGCTCCAACTGTCGGTGTTCGCGCTCGGGATCATGCCCTACATCACCGCGTCGATCATCGTGCAGCTCCTCCGGGTGGTGATCCCCAAGTTCGAGGAACTCCACAAGGAGGGCCAGGCGGGCACCGCCAAGCTCACCCAGTACACCCGCTACCTCACGATCGGTCTTGGACTCCTGCAGTCGGTGACCGTTGTGACGATGGCAACCACCGGCACCATGTACCCGGGATGCCCCTTCCCCGTGATCCCACAGGATGACCCGTACTCGCTGTTCCTCACCGTGATCGCGATGACGGCCGGCACCGGACTGATCATGTGGCTTGGCGAGCTCATCACGGAGCGGGGCGTCGGCAACGGCATGTCCCTCCTGATCTTCACCTCGATTGTGGCCTCGTTCCCGGCACAGATCGGCACCGTGGGTATGTCCAACAACGGGGCGCGCAACCTGCTGATCCTCCTTGCGGTCCTCCTCATCGTGACCCTCGCCGTGGTGTTCGTGGAGCAGTGCCAGCGCCGCATCCCCGTCCAGTACGCGAAGCGGATGGTGGGCCGCCGGCTCTATGGCGGCTCCACCACCTACATCCCGCTGAAGATCAACCAGTCGGGCGTCATCCCCGTGATCTTCGCGTCCTCGATCCTCCAGGTGCCCATGATGGCCGCCCAGTTCGCACCCAATGCCGCCTGGTCCCAGTGGCTGGCGATCAACTTCGCGTCCGGCACCTCATGGGTCTACATGGTCACCTACGCGGTGCTCATTATCGCGTTCGCCTTCTTCTACACCTCGATCACATTCAATCCGGACGAGGTGGCAGACAACATGAAGCGCTACGGCGGCTTCATCCCTGGTATCCGCGCGGGGCAGCCCACGGCGGACTACCTCCGGTACGTGGTCACCCGGCTGAACTGGCCGGGCGCGCTCTACCTCGCCGTGGTGGCGATGCTCCCGGTGATCGTGATCTCCGGGATGGGAGTGCAGTCGGCGATGCAGTTCGGCGGGACCACCATCATGATTATGGTCGGCGTGGGTCTGCAGACGGTGAAGGAAATTGATTCACAGCTGCAGCAGCGCCATTACGAGGGATTCCTGCAATGACGCATCGAATCGTCCTGCTCGGAGCGCCTGGAGCCGGAAAGGGCACCCAGGCTGTCCGGCTGGCGGACCGTTTCCAGATTCCTGCCATCTCCACGGGTGAACTGTTCCGGCAGCACATGTCGAGGGGCTCGGAGCTGGGGAAACTGGCGGCGAACTACATCAACGACGGCAACCTGGTTCCGGACGAGATCACTGTCTGGATGGTGCGCGATCGCTTCCGGCGTGAGGACGTCCAGGGGGGCTTCCTCCTCGACGGCTTCCCGCGCACGGTCGCCCAGGCGGACGCACTCGACGAGATGCTCGGCGAGAACGGCCTCACCGCCGTGGTAGAGCTCTGGGTAGACGTGGAGGAGGTTATCCCACGGCTCATCGGGCGCGCGGCCACCGAGGGCCGGAGCGACGACACGGCTGAGGTGGTGCGCCAACGCATCCGCGTCTACCGCGAGCAGACGAAGCCGCTCCACGAGTTCTATGTGGGCCAGGGGATCCTGCGCGAGATCAACGCCGTGGGTGAGATCGACCAGATCACGGAGCGCATCGTCGCCGTGCTGGAACGTTGACGTGTTCGGTTCGCCCACCCAGATCAAGACTCCCGCACAGCTGCTCCACATGGAGCGTGCAGGGCACTACGTGGCCCGGATGCTCCAGCTCGTCCGCGAGGCGATCAGGCCAGGAATCAGCACGGCGGCCCTCGATCGTATTGCGTTCGACTACCTCGAACGGGCCGGCGCCCACCCAAACTTCCTCGGGTACCACGGCTACCCCGCCACCCTTTGCATCTCGGTCAATGACCGGGTGGTCCACGGCATCCCGGACGCGGCGACCGTGATCGTCGATGGTGACGTCGTCTCCGTCGACGGCGGGTGTTACGTCACCGACGAGTCCGGTACCCAGTGGCACGGCGATTCTGCATTCAGCCTCGTGGTGGGGGAGGGCAGCAGTCAGGACCGGGGCCTCGTGGACGCGACCGAGACGGCACTGTGGGCTGCACTCGCCGCGCTCGGCACGGGTGACCGGCTGGGGGTGGTGGGCCGCGCCGTAGAGGATGTGGTGGCCGAGCACCAGCGCCGGACGGGGCAGCGGCTCGCGATCGTGAAGGAGTACGTGGGTCACGGCATCGGCACGGCCATGCACATGCCCCCGGACGTGCCGAACTTCGCCACCCGGGAGCGGGGGATGCGACTGAAGCCGGGGATGGTCTTCGCGGTGGAGCCGATTCTCGCCTCCGGCTCGCCCTCGAATCAGGTCCTCGACGACGAGTGGACCGTGGTGACCCGCGACGGTTCCGCTGCTGCGCACTGGGAGCACACGGTGGCGATCGTGCGGGGAGGCATCCGCGTGTTGACCGCCCTCGATGGTGGAGCGGCCGGACTCGCCCCCTACGGGGTCACACCCGCCACGATCGGCTGAGGACGTGGTTCAGGTCACCTGACCTTCGGTTCCGGCGGCGGGGCCGGATGACGTAAGATAGTTCGTTGGATGTGCATGCCCGATGGCATGCCGCTGCCGAGGGGCTCCGGCCCGATGCGGCGCAATCAAATCAGCAACAGTTAGCGGAGGATATGGCCAAGAAGGACGGCGTGATTGAGGTTGAGGGAAGCGTTGTTGAGGCGCTCCCGAACGCGATGTTCCGTGTGGAGCTTGCGAACGGTCACCTTGTGCTGGCCCACATCTCTGGGAAGATGCGGCAGCACTACATCAGGATCCTGCCTGAGGACCGGGTGGTCGTTGAACTCAGCCCGTATGACCTCGACCGTGGCCGGATCGTCTACCGCTACAAGTGACCAGGGCCCGTGGGTAGCTGCGGGACACAGAGGAAGCCGACATGAAGGTCAAGCCGAGCGTCAAGAAGATCTGCGACAAGTGCAAGGTGATCCGTCGCAACGGTCGCGTGATGGTGATCTGCGACAACGTTCGTCACAAGCAGCGTCAGGGCTGAGGCCCTGACGAGGCGGGATGCAGCCAGGCAGACCCGCCACACCTGCTACCAGCACCCTTGGGTGAACCCCCGGTTTCGGAGGCTGGGGCCCGCACTACGGCGGGAAGGTAGTGGGAAAGACCCCCGACCCACGAGGAAGTACCACCACAACATGGCACGTCTTATTGGAGTAGACCTCCCGCGCGAGAAGCGCCTCGAGGTTGCACTCACCTACATCTACGGCATGGGCCGCACGCGCGCCCAGGAAGCGCTCCAGGCCACCGGCGTCTCGCCGGACCTGCGAGTGAAGGATATGGACGATCAGCAGCTCGTCCTCCTCCGTGACTACATCGAGACCAATTTCAAGGTGGAGGGTGACCTGCGCCGGGAGGTTGCCGCGGACATCCGCCGCAAGGTCGAGATCGGCTGCTACCAGGGCATCCGCCACCGCCGCGGGCTGCCCGTCCACGGTCAGCGCACCAAGACCAACGCCCGTACCCGCAAGGGTCCGAAGAAGACCGTGGCCGGCCGCAAGAAGACCGGCAAGTAAGCAGCCCGTCGCCGCCTAGGTGCGGCGCGATCCCAACCTCCAGGAGAAAAGTCCAATGCCTCCCAAGTCTCGTACCACCACCGCCCGCCGGCGTGGCGCAAAGAAGAACGTCACCCAGGGCAATGCCTACATCAAGTCCACTTTCAACAACACGATCGTCTCGATCACGGATCCCTCCGGTGCCGTGATCGCGTGGGCCTCCTCCGGCCAGGTCGGCTACAAGGGCTCGCGTAAGTCGACCCCGTTTGCCGCCCAGCTCGCCGCCGAGGCCGCCGCGCGCCGTGCCCAGGAGCACGGCATGAAGAAGGTCGACGTGTTCGTGAAGGGTCCCGGCCCCGGCCGTGAGGCGGCTATTCGTTCGCTGCAGGCCACGGGCCTTGAGGTCGGCTCCATTTCCGACGTCACCCCGCAGGCGCACAACGGCTGCCGCCCACCGAAGCCGCGCCGCAACTAGTCACCGAAAACCGGGTGGGGGAGATCCCACCCGGTTTTCGCGGCACCCCGGTGCCGCACCCCCGTCGGACGGACATAGCTCCGCCGGGGTTACGCATGCCGGGCGTCATATTGTGGGCGCCGGCGACGAAAGGAACATCCCTTGCTGATCGCACAGCGTCCTGTGCTGACCGAGGAAGTGGTCTCCGACTACCGGTCGCGCTTCATGATTGAGCCCCTCGAGCCGGGCTTCGGTTACACCCTTGGCAACTCACTCCGCCGCACTCTCCTCTCCTCGATCCCCGGCGCTGCCGTGACCTCGATCCGGATCGACGGCCAGCTGCACGAGTTCTCTACCGTGCCGGGTGTGAAGGAGGATGTCACCGAGATCATCCTCAACATCAAGAACATCGTGGTCTCCTCGGAGCACGACGAGCCCGTGGTGATGTACCTGCGCAAGTCTGGCGCCGGCGCCGTGACCGCTGCTGACATCGCCCCGCCTGCGGGTGTCGAGGTGCACAACCCCGACCTGCACATTGCCACCCTCAACGCGAAGGCCAAGTTCGAGGTCGAGCTCACGGTCGAGCGCGGCCGCGGCTATGTCCCCG
>JAAZBW010000226.1 GCA_012513625.1 Actinomycetales bacterium
GAAACCCTCGAGCAGGTGGCCGCACAGTCCGCCGAGATCGCCGCGGCCCTGGACTCGGCGGATGCGGTTCCCCTGAAGGTGGTCTGGAAGCCTGTCCTCAAGGAGAAGGACGGCATCCGCCGCGCCATGCTCGAGGCCAACGCGGACGATTCCTGCGTGGGCGTGATCGCCTGGATGCACACCTTCTCCCCCGCCAAGATGTGGATCGCCGGGCTCGACGCGCTGGACAAGCCGCTCCTCCACCTCCACACCCAGGCGAACGTCGCGCTCCCGTGGGACACGATCGATATGGACTTCATGAACCTGAACCAGGCCGCCCACGGCGACCGGGAGTTCGGGTACCTGACGGCGAGGCTGGGGATCAGGCGCACCGTCGTCGTCGGGCATGCGACGCACCCCGGCGTGCAGGAAAAGGTGGGCGTCTGGGCCCGCGCGGCCACCGCCCGGGCCGAGTTGCGTGCGCTGCGGCTCGCGCGGTTCGGGGACAACATGCGGGACGTGGCCGTCACCGAGGGTGACAAGACGGAGGCCGAGCTGGTGCTCGGGCCCGCCGTGAACACGTGGGGCGTGAACGATCTGGTGGCGGCCGTGGAGGCCGTGACGGACGAGGAGGCTGCTGCGCTCCTCGCCGAGTACGAGTCCTCCTACGAGGTGGCCACGGAGCTGCTCGAGGGCGGTGCGAAGCGCGAATCCCTGGTGTACGGGGCTCGGCTCGAGGCCGGGATGCGGTCCTTCCTCGAGGAGGGCGGATTCGGCGCCTTCACCACGAATTTCCAGGACCTCGGTGCGCTCCGCCAGCTCCCCGGCCTCGCCGTACAGCGGCTCATGGCCGAGGGCTACGGATTCGGCGCGGAGGGCGACTGGAAGACCGCAATCCTCGTACGCGCGGCCAAGGTGATGGGCCACGGGCTCCCCGGTGGTGCCTCGCTCATGGAGGACTACACCTACGAGCTCACGCCCGGCGCGGAGAAGATCCTCGGCGCGCACATGTTGGAGATCTGCCCCACGCTCACCACCGCGAGGCCGCGGCTCGAGGTCCACCCCCTCGGAATCGGTGACCGGGAGGACCCGGTCCGGCTCGTGTTCGACGCGGACAACGGCCCCGCCATGGTGGTGGCCCTCTCGGACATGCGTGACCGCTTCCGGCTCGTGGCCAACATGGTGGAGAACGTGGGCCCGGACGCGGAGATGCCGAACCTTCCCGTGGCACGCGCGGTCTGGGTTCCGGAACCAGACCTCGCCACCTCAGCCGAATGCTGGATCACCGCCGGAGGTGCGCACCACACCGTGATGACCACCGCCACAACGCGCCCCATGTGGGAGGTGTTCGCGGAGATGATCGCGAGCGAGCTCGTGGTCATCGACTCCGAAACCCGGCCCACCTCCTTCCGCCGTGAACTGCGGTGGAACGACGCCTACTACCGCCTCGCCCGAGGGCTCTAGCCCGCCCTCACCGGGCCACGGCCCGCGATCCCCGTCCCCCGAACCCCACAGACCGCACGAAACCAACTTCCTCCCCACGGAACTCCCGGCAGATCCCACTCCAACAAGAGAAGGAAACCCATGAAGATCAGGAAGCACATCGCCGCGGTAGCCACCGTCGGCCTCGCCCTGACGCTGGCCGCCTGCGGCGGCGCCAGCGACGACCCCACCACCCCCGCAGCCGGAGGCGAGACCGCCACCACCGCGGCTCCCGAGGAGACCGGCAGCGCCGAGGAGACCGAGGCCGCCGGTGGCGACTTCGACCCCTCGGGCATGACCGTGGGCGTGGCCATGCCCACCCAGACCTCGGAGCGCTGGATCGCAGACGGCGACGCCGTGAAGGCCGGCTTCGAGGACGCCGGATTCGACGTGAACCTCGTGTTCGCGGCGGATGACATCCCCACCCAGCAGCAGCAGATCGACCAGTTGATCACCCAGGGTGCCGACCTCCTGATCGTTGCGGCGATCGACGGCGTGGCGCTCGGCGGGCAGCTCCAGGCCGCGGCCGACGCGGGTATCCCGGTGGTCTCCTACGACCGCCTCATCCGTGAGACCGAGAACATCACCTACTACGTGACGTTCGACAACGAGGAGGTCGGCGTACAGCAGGCCACCTCTCTGCTCGTGGGCCTCGGCCTCCTGAACCAGGACGGCTCCGACGGCGACGCCGCCGGTCCGTTCAACATCGAGCTGTTCGCGGGCTCGCTGGATGACAACAACGCCCACTTCTTCTGGAAGGGCGCGATCGACACGCTCC
>JAAZBW010000227.1 GCA_012513625.1 Actinomycetales bacterium
CGGCAGGATCGGGTAGAAGGCCTCCCGGAGCCAGAGGGCGTACCCGTTGTACGCCTCTGGTCCCTGGAGCATCTTCAGGTTCCCGTACATGTGGAACACCACGAAGAACACGAAGAAGAGGCCGGTGACGGCCATCAGGATCTTCCACGCCACGGTGGTGTTCCGGGCTCCCCGCTTGGGTGCCAGCGTCTTTGATGTCACTACTGTTGAGACCACCGTCACAGCATAACCAGAGGAACCCCCCGGAACCCTCATAATTAGAGTGACTCGCCCGCACTATCCCGTAGGGCGGGACGAGCAAGCCGCATCACGAGCGCATCCTTGCCCGAGCGCGGATAGTAGTTCGGCCGGATCGCGAGCGGCTCGAAACCGTGTTTCACGTAGAGGGCCTGCGCTCCGGGATCATCCGCCCGCACCTCGAGGAACACCTCGCGTGCGCGCCTCTCGACGGCAATCCGGAGCAGGTCCCGGAGCAATCGGGAGCCGTGCCCCTGCCGGCGGAAGCGCGGATCCACTCCAATCGTGAGGATCTCCGCCGTCGGCCCGCAGTACACGCCGCCCCAGCCGATCAGGTCACCGTCCACCTCGAGGGCCCGGTACGCGCGCGACCTCTCGCCGATTTCCTCCAGGTACATCGCCTCGCTCCAGTGGTCCGGTGCGAACAGCTCCGCCTCCAGTTCCAGCACGCGTGGCAGGTCCGCGTCCGTCAGGTCCCGGATCGACGACGACGCCGCCTCGTCGGTCCGTTCCCCCACCTCGCGTCCGTCCATGGTCAGGCGCTCGTTCCGTGGCGCGTTCCGCGCCTTTCGACGCTCCCCGGTGCGGGGGTCGTGACCCGGGCGCGGCCCGCGGGCACCTTCGCGTCGGGCCGCCGCAGGTAGAGCGGCGTGGCGGGTTGGGCGATGCCTGCCGCCGCGCGCGCGCAGGCGATGCGCGCGAGCACCCCGGGGTCCACCGCGGCGTTGGTCCCACTGAGCTCCTCGGGGTACAGCTGGGTGCCCGGGCCCGCCAGCACAGCGCCCTCGGGGACCTCGAGGCCGGACGGCGGCCCCACGTAAAACTCACCGAGGCGGACCACATCGTCGGCGCCGTTCGCACGGTAGCTCGCGGCATAGACCTCCCTGCGGCGCGCATCGGTCACCACCGTCACCGTGCCCGCCGCGTCGTCGTCAAGGACGGCCCGGGCGATCGCGTCGAGGGAGGGGACCCCGTGGAGGGGGAGTCCGCGGGCGAACGCGAACGCGCTCGCGGTCACGATCCCGGCGCGGAGCCCGGTGAAGGGAGCGGGGCCGGTGCCCACCACCACGGCCTCCGGGACCGGGGCGCCCTCCAGCACCTCGGCGAGCAGGACTCCCAGCTGCTCGGCGTGCGCGCGTGGATCGGGGCTCACGGCACGCCGGGATCCGAGGACCACGGTGCTGCCGGAGGAGGTGTCGATCGCGAGCTGGCTGTGGGCTTCCATCTACGTTCCTTCGGGGCGACGGGACCAGGCGAGCAGTGCGGCGATGGCGAGGATCCCGCCGAGCAGGAGAGCCGCGCCGAGTACGGGCGCGAGGGAGGGCTCCCCCTCGTCCCCGGCCTCGGGCACCTCGTCCGGGATCAGGCGGGAGGCGAGGAACGGCTGGAAGTCCCCCACCTGGATGCGGCCGGCAAGGAGTTCGGTGGCGTCCGCGCCGACCGGGCTGACCCATTCCCCGGAGAGCCGGAACACCACATCGTCCTCCTCGAGCACGAACCGGTCCGCAGGATAGCTGAGTATTGCGGCTCCGA
>JAAZBW010000228.1 GCA_012513625.1 Actinomycetales bacterium
ACCGGGAGAAAGGACGAGACCACCAGCCACCCACACACCCCGCCACCACCCACCACGCCACGAACAGCCCACAAATCAGCGCTTCCCTAAACCACACAGTCGACGAAAAGTGGGGGTCAGGAGGTCAGGAGGTCAGGGCTCTCGCTACTATCGCGGCACTCGCCGCCGCCCAGGCCTGCGGCCTGCACGAGGCGGGATAGGGAGTGGGAGGAGCGCCCACCATCGGCGCGTCTCCCCCAAACAGCTCCGGCGGCCGCGAGTCGAAGCGGTCCGCCGCCTCCAGTAGTCCCTCCGCCACCAGCCGCGCCTCCTCCTCGAATCCGGCCTCCAGCAACCCCTCGATCGCCATCGCCGTGTCATGCGTCCACACCGATCCCACGTGGTAGCGCAGCGGCCAGTAGCCACCATTCGTGGTGGAGATCGTGCGGATGCCGTATCCGGAGAACATGTCCGGCGCCGTGAGCCGCGCGGCCACCAGCGCAGCTTCCTCCTCGTCGAGGATTCCCGTGGCCAGCAGGTGCCCGATGTTGGAGCTCAACGAGTCCACCGGCCGCTTCGCCGAGTCGAGGGCGATGGCGGGATAGGGACCCGAGGCGTCGGAGACCCAGAAAGCCTCCCGGAACCTTTCCCGCAGCGCGCCCGCCCACGCGCGCCACTCCCCCGCCTCCGCCCGTGCGTCCGGGCCGCCGTCCAGCGCCTCCAGGAGTTCGGCCCCGTCGAACGCCGCGCGGTAGGCGTAGCCCTGCACCTCCACGAGCGCGATCGGCCCGTCCGCCAGGGAGCCGTCGTGCCACCGCACAGAATCGCCCGAGTCCTTCCACCCCTGGTTCGCGAGTCCCGTGCCGGTTTCATCGTGGTACTCGAGGAAGCCGTCACCATCCGAATCCCCGGAGTCGCGCAGCCATGCGAGCGCCGCCCGCAGGTTGGGCAGCAGAGATCGGGCCTCGCCCTCCTCCACGCCTGCCCGCCACGCGCCGTGCAGCAGGCTGATCCACAGCGGGGTGGCGTCGATCGTGCCGTAATAGACGGGCGGCAGTGAGGTGGGCCGCCCCTCCGGTGTGTCCACGGTGATGCCCGCGCGCCGCACCTCGTGCAGGATCTTGCCCGGCTGTTCCGCGGTGGCCGTGTCCACGCGGGTGCCCTGGAAGTGGGCCAGTACCCGGCACGTCTCGAGTGCCAGCTGCGGGTCCACGTCCAGCAGGAACCGCGCGGTCAGGAGCGAATCGCGCCCGAACAGGGTGAGGAACCATGGCGCGCCCGCCGCCACGAAACGCGCGTCCGGTACCTCCGCGTGGGACATCACGAGCCCGTCCAGGTCCGTCAGCGACCTCTCCACGAATCGCGCCAGTTTCGGGTTCCCGGACGACGTCTCCCGCAGGTGGGCGCCGGCGGCGGTGAGTCCGCGCCGTGGCGGTGCCGTCACGACCGCGCCGGACTCACGGCACTCGAGCAGCCAGTGGCTTTCAGCGGCGGCCCCGGACGGGGCCTGCAGGTGCCAGGTGAGGGTGAGCCCAGCGTCGTGGTCCGTGACGGTGGCGTCCGTGCGGAGGGTGACCTCGACCTCCTCTGCAGACCACGTCCACTCCGCACCGCGCGCCTCGGCGCGGACCGCCTGCGCTGGGCCACCGCCCTTGATGGCATCCATGACGGAGGAGTCCGGAGTGACTGCGAGGGTGAGGTGCACGGAGACATCCCCTGCGGAGGCGTTCTTGAGCTCGAGGGTCTCGCGGACCGTCCCACCCTCCACGATTCGCCGCCGGATCAGCAGCACCTCGGGATCGATCGCGCCCGCGGGATGGCGCACGGTCATCACGAAGCGGGTCTCCCCGTGGGAAACCGTCTCGGCCACGAGTGGTTGGAGCTCGTGGGACCCGCTCGTGAGGACGGCGGCGGAGAGCACCCTGCGGTCTGCGAGGTAGACGCCCTGGATCCCGTCCGCGCGGATCTGGCCGTCACGTTCGGACCACGCCTGCAACGGCGCAGAGATCGTGGGGGTGAGCTGGTGCAGAAGTGGTTGCAGACCTTCCACGGGACGCTCCTTTGCGATTCGAGTTGACAGGTCCGGCTGCTGGGACGAAACTACCAGTGCCGGTTTGAACGTTCAAATGGAAGCCCACGGGCTCCCCCTCAACGATGAGACGGAGTGGACATGCCCCGCCGACCCACACTCGAGTCGCTCGCCCGCGAGCTCGGCGTCTCCCGCCAGACCATCTCGAATGCCATCAACCGGCCCGAGATCGTGGCGCCCGAAACCCTCGCCCGCGTGAAGGCGGCGATCGAGGCGGCGCAGTACACACCCTCACGTGCAGCCCGCCAGCTCCGCACCCGCTCCTCGAGGACGATCGGACTGCGGCTGATGCCAAACTTCGACGGAATCAACGGCCACATCCTGGACCTGTTCATCCACGAGCTCGCCGAGCAGGCCCGCCGGAGCGACTACCGGTTGCTCGTGTTCGCCGCCGAGGACACTGCGGACGAGATCTCGGAGTACGCACACCTGGCCGCCGCCCGGGAGATCGATGGCGTCATCCTCACCTCCACCACCGCGCAGGACCCGCGCTTCGCCTGGCTCTCCGAGCACCGCGTCCCCTTCGCCTCCTTCGGCCGCCCCTGGTCCACCACCACGCCACCCGAGGAGGCTGAGTTCCCCTGGGTGGACGTGGACGGAGCGGCAGGCACCGAAGCGGTGGTGGAACGGCTGGTGGCAGCTGGACACACCCGTATTGGCTACGTCTCGTGGCCGATCCTCCCCGGAGTGGGGCAGGACCGCCACGACGGCTGGTCCCGCGCCATTGCCGCCGCAGGACTCAGATCGACCGGCCTCGTGTGCGAGTGCGAGGACGATGCCATCGAGGCCCGCGCGGCCGCCGGCCGCCTCCTGGATGCGGGAGCCACCGCGATCGTCTGCGCCTCCGACACCCTCGCGCTCGGTGCGCGCGCGGAGGCGATCCGGCGGGACTCGCGCATCGTCGTCGTCGGATTCGATGACACGCCCGTGGCCCGCGCCCTCCAACTGAACTCCGTGACCCAGCCCGTGGTGGCAGCCGCCCGTCAGGCCCTCGCGATGCTGCTCGAGCGGATCCAGGACCCGGACGCCCGCCGCCACGCGCTCCTCACCCCCACATTCGTGGTCCGCGACGAATCCCTCGCCGACGGACCCACCATCCCGATGAGATAGGAGCACCGATGAAGAGCACCAGATTCACTTTCGCCGCCGCGCTTGCGGTTGGCGCCCTCGCCCTCGCGGCATGTGGAGGTGGTGGCGGTACCGACGAGACGGGCGGAACCGCCAGCGGCGAGGCAACAGGGGCCGGCTCCGGCGCCGCCGGCTCCGTGCAGGTCCTCATCGGATCGTCCGGCGATGCCGAAACACGGGCCGTGCAGGATGCGGTGGCCGCGTGGTCGGCCGAATCCGGCACCCAGGCCGAGGTGATCGTGGCCTCCGACCTCGCCCAGCAGCTCGCCCAGGGCTTCGCGGGCGGCAACCCGGCCGACCTCTTCTACATGTCCGCCGATCAGCTCCACACCTTCGCCTCCAACGGTTCCGTGATGGCCTACGGTGACGAGCTCTCGAACGCGGACGCGTTCTACGCCAACCTCGTGGACGCCTTCTCCATCGATGGTGAGTTCTACTGCGCCCCGAAGGACTTCTCCACGCTCGCGCTCGTGATCAATGACCGCCTGTGGGAGGAGGCCGGGCTGACTGACGCCGACTACCCCACCACGTGGGACGAGCTCACCAGCGTGGCCCAGACCCTCACCTCCGATGGAGTCGCGGGCCTCGGATTCGGCCCCGAACTGCAGCGCGTGGGCGTGTTCATGGCCCAGGCAGGCGGCAACCTCGTGGAGGACGGCGAGGCCGTGGTGAACTCGGAGGCCAACGTGGAGGCCCTCACCTACGTCCAGGAGCGCATGCAGGATGGCTCGTTCGCCTTCTCCTCGGACCTCGGGGCCGGCTGGGGCGGCGAGGCGTTCGGCAAGGAGCTTGCCGCCATGGTGATCGAGGGCAACTGGATCACCGGCGCCATGGAGAACGACTTCCCCGATGTGGCCTACACCGTGGTGGAACTGCCCGCCGGACCGGCAGGCAAGGGCACCATCCAGTACACGAACTGCTGGGGCATTGCGACCGACGCGGATGCCACGGACGCCGCACAGGAGCTCGTGGAGTTCCTGACCACGCCGGAGCAGCAGCTCGCGTTCGCGGACGCGTTCGGCGTCATGCCCTCTGTGGAAGGCGCGGCCGCCGACTGGATTGCCGCGTTCCCGGAGATGGAGGCATTCATCAACGGCGCCGAGTACGCGATCAACCTGCCCTCGATGATCGGTTCGGCAGATGTGATCGCCGAGTTCAACGCCCAACTCACCTCGCTCCAGAGCGGCAACGTGCAGTCCATGCTCGACACCGTCCAGGGTGCGATGGAGGCAGCCCTCCGCGGCTGACGCCCGCACGAGCCCGGGCCGGCCTTCCGTGGCCGGCCCGGGCCGCCCCCCCACGTTCGAAAGGTGCCCCCATGTCCGCCACATCGGTGCCCGCGCAGGCGGTGCGGCCCCCACACCAACGGCGCAGGAAGTCCACCACCTCCCAGACCGGCGCCGGATGGCTGTTCGTCTCCCCGGTGCTCCTGATCCTGGGGCTGTTCCTGGTGGCGCCGATCCTGATGTCTGTCTGGATCTCGCTCTCCGACTGGTCCGGCCGCGGCGCACCGCTCTCCGCCGGCGTCAACTACGTGGGCCTCGACAACTTCCAGGCCGTCCTCACCGACGGCGGCCTCTCCACCCGCGACTTCGGCACCTCGCTCCGCAACAACGTCTACTACGTGTTGCTGGTGGTACCCATCCAGACCGCGGTTTCCCTCGTGCTCGCGGTCCTCGTGAACCAGCGGCTACTCCGCGCGAAGGGCTTCTTCCGCACCGCCTTCTACTTCCCCTCGATCACCTCCTCCGTGGCCATCACCACCCTCTGGCTCTTCCTCTTCTCCATCTCGGGCGTGGTCAACAAGGTGCTCGCCTGGTTCTCCATCACTGGCCCCAACTGGTTCAACGATCCCCGGGGCCTCCTGCACCTCGGCCTCGGAGCAGTAGGGGTGGAGTCCGGGCCCGCGGCACTCACCGGCAACGGGTTCCTCGGAATCTCGTGGTGGGAGTGGCTCTCCGGCCCCTCCGTAGCATGGTCCGCGTTCATCCTGATGGCAATCTTCACCACAACCGGCACGTTCATGCTGCTCTTCATCGCGGCGCTGCAGCAGATCAATGGCGAGGTCGAGGAGGCTGCCATGGTGGACGGGGCAAATGCATGGCAACGCTTCACCCGCATCACCGTGCCCATGCTGAAACCCACCATCTTCACCGTGGTCACGCTCGGCCTCATCGGCACGTGGCAGGTGTTCGATCAGATCTACGTGGCCGGACAGGCGGGCGGCCCGGCAAAGACCACCCTGACTCCCGCCTACCTTTCGTACTCCGCAGCGTTCACCAGCAACAAGTGGGGGCAGGGCGCGGCGATCTCCTTCATCCTGTTCTTCATCATCCTCGCGATGGCGGGATTCCAACGCTGGCTCCTGCGAGACAAGGACGATGCGGCCGTGGCGCGGCGGGAGCGGAAGCTCCAGCGGGAGCGCCGCCGGGCCGCCCGCGCCCAGGTCACCACCACCAGCGAGCCGTCCCAGGTGCCGGCGGCGCGTGGCGTCAGCTCCGGCAGACCCGAGGGGAGCGCGGACCCGGGCGGCGGGAACGGACCGGGGGGAACCGGCGTCGTCGAACCATCGAACGAACCCGGCGGGGACGGACCGGGCCGCACTGACGGAGAGGGGGCAGGACGATGACCGCCACCGCACCCAACCAGCCACGACGCCACAACGGGCGGTTCTGGTGGGCGATGTACCTGGCCCTGATCCTGCTGGCACTGATCTACATCTCGCCATTCCTGATCCAGGTGCTGAACTCGTTCAAGACGGACCCGGCCGCCACCAACAACCCGCTCAGCTTCAACCCCGTCTACTTCACCACCGCAGCGTACGAGCGGCTCTTCCAGAACTCGGACTTTCCCCTGTGGGCGCGGAACTCGTTCATCGTGACGATCTTCGTGACGATGGGACGGGTGTTCTTCAATTCGCTGGCGGGATACGCGCTCGCGCGGCTGCGGTTCCCCGGTCGGAACGTCATCTTCGCTGCACTGGTTGCCGTGATGGCCGTGCCGGCAGTGACACTCCTGATCCCCAAGTTCCTCGTAATCCGCCAGATCGGTATCTACGACACCTGGTTCGGCATGATCCTCCCGCTCCTCGTGGACGCGGCCGGCGTGTTCATCATGAAGAACTTCTTCGAATCGATCCCGGCGTCCGTGGAGGAGCAGGCCCGCATCGATGGCGCCGGTACATTCCGGACGTTCTGGTCGATCGTGCTGCCCATGGCGATGCCCGCGGTCATCACTATCACGATCATGAGCTTCCAGGGCTCGTGGAACGAGCTCAGCCACTTCATCATCGCCACGCAGGACACGCAGCTGACCACGCTCACCCGCGGGGTGGCCATGCTGTCCTCCGGCCAGTTGTCCCAGGGCACGCAGTACCCGATCAAACTGGCGGCGGCACTCCTGATGACGATCCCGGTGGCCATCCTCTTCTTCGTGTTCCAGAAGCGGATCATGAACACGTCCGCGGGAGCCGTGAAGGGCTGAGGGCTGGGCGGCGCGGGGCGGGGCGCGGTGGGGCGCGGCGCCCCCGCCGGCCCGCCCCACCCCCACTGGCCGCCGCCCTTCCCTGCAGCGCAGGTGGATTTTCCGTGGCAAGTCTCGATGGCAACTTGCCGCTCTAGAGGGTCCGTTTCGGTGTACGCAGGGTGGCTCGAAAGTTGCTGCAAGAGTTTTCATAGGTCGCTGACCTGCGGTTTTGCCTCTCAGGCGGTGCTTGTCAGAAAACTGCCACGCCGCTCAACACCCTTGGGCTTCCGGGCAACCCCGCCGTAATCTTGAGTCATCCGGAACCACTCC
The DNA here is from genome assembly GCA_012513625.1 of Actinomycetales bacterium. GTDB lineage: Bacteria > Actinomycetota > Actinomycetes > Actinomycetales > Actinomycetaceae > JAAZBW01. Next base: position 6,992 of record JAAZBW010000228.1, read on the forward strand.
GGGGACCAACACACCGCTGTGCAGGGCATCATGCGGTGTTCCTGCCAGCACAACGAAAGGAACACCGCAATGACGATGCTCGTGAATGAATATGTCCACACCGTGGCTCGCGAGGAGCGCAAGCAGGCCGCCGAGGCCCGCAGGGTACGTGAGGCCGGACTGAACCAGTTCCACGTCGAGGACCTCGCCGTCCGGATCGAGGACGAGGCCGATTCTGCCGACACCGGCAACGGCCTCACCGCCGTGGCACTCGTGCTGCTCAACGTGCTGCTCATCGCGGCGATCGCCGTGAACTACGCGTTCGCCCCGGTAGTTGCCTGGGTGCTGCTCGGTGCGTTCGTCCTGGTGAACCTCTACACGGTGAACCAGCTCAAGGAGATGTTCGGCACCTACACCCTCGAGAACATCGAGGCATAACCTGCGGGGTCCGCCTCGCAGGTTCGAGCCGGGATCCTCGCGCCGTCAGTGCCGACGGCGCTTTTTTTCTGCCCAGAACCAGCCACGGTACCCACCGCCACCCTCCCCCGGAACGCCGTTGCGGACGAGCGCGGCGGACAAGTTGTGAAGCTAACGGCTCCTGAACAAACAGCGACACTGTTTGTTGGGGCAGGTGATACCTGTGTGAAGACGTGTGGCCAGTGTGACGGACAAGTTGTGAGGCTAACGCCCTCTGGACAAACAGCGACGCTACTTGTCCGGCGAAGGGCCCGCTCCAACCGTTCCCGCCCCCTCGAGCCCCTCGAGCCAGGCGTCCACCTCACGCCGTGAGCCCAGCTGCACCACTCGGAGCCGGGGGTGCGCAACCGCGTACGCGGGTACCCGCTTCGCGGCGTTCTTCCGGGTCCTCCACCACCAGCGGATGATGTGGTCCCGGTCGGTGGCGATCGTCCACAGCGGTGGCTCCACGTTCACTCCCCACAGCCTCTCCCGACGGCGTCTCCTCCGCACCGTCCGAACGGTCAGTCGCGTGAGGCTCACCCGGGGCGGGAGGTCCAGCCACACAAGCGTGTCAGCCCGTTCGAGGAAGAGGGCGCCGAGCTTGCTGGTGTACTGCAACTCCGTCACCCACGCCGGCCTTGCCGCGAGTGCCGCCGCCTCCGCGCGGAACTCCGGCCGTTCCTGCCATCCCGCACCCCAGTGGAGGGCGTCCATCTCCGTTGACGGGACCCCGAGCCGATCGCCGATCCGCTGGACGAGCGTGGACTTCCCCGAGCCCGTCACACCCGTGACGAGGACGCGCCGCGGCGCCCAGTCCACGGGATCGGCGGCCGAATACACCGTGACAAGGTAGCAGCCGCGCACCGAGGTGAGCCCGCGGAAGGGAACATCCCGACGGGAGGCGAGGTTCGCCGTCGGGGAGGGCTCAGTGCGGCCAGAGCCGGGTCTCGCGCGAGATGGGCAGCGCCTCGATGCCGTCGGATTGGAGGAGGGCATCGGCGCACTCCACGGAGCACGCGATCAGCGTCGAGTCGAAGTCGATCTCGCTCACCATGACCCAGGCGCGGTCCTCCGGCCACACGAGGTTCGGAGACTGTGCCGAGCGGCGGTCGGGTCCGGCCCCTTCGCCGGCCGCGGTCCGGAGCGGCTCGAGCCAGGGTGCGCGTGCCAGCCACCGGTCATCCCGGAACTCGTCGATGCCGGCCTCGAAGCACACGTAGCCGCGGGCGGGGAGCTCCAGCCGGGGACCCCTCGCCGCCTCCCTCGGCAGGATCCCGCTCCCCAGGGGCTGCGGACCCCCCGGGCGCACAAGGTGGCGGATCGCGGCCTGCGTGCCGAAGGCGCGGCGTCGCATCATGAAACCGGCGAGACGCTGCTGGAAACCTGCCCAGAGGCGCCGGCCGGGACCGGTCATCCAGGTGGGACCGTCCGGAGCGAGGACCAGCCAGCTGAGACCCTGCGAACTCGTGAGACCGCCGTATCCCTCCCACACTGCCGCGATTCCGCGATCGGGCGTGGCGGTGTGGCGCGCAAGCACGGGCGCGATCCGGGCGAGCAGATCCGCCGTCAGTCGGCCCTGCTCGGGGGCCGTGTACCGCCATCCGTCGGCAGACTCCTCGTCGCGGCTCTCACGGAAGTCCGTGCCGAGCACCTCATGGGAGAGGACGTCACCGCGCAGCACGGAATCGTCACCGAGGGTGCCGTGCGCGGCGGCTACGTGGTGCCACGCCACCTCGCCGCCGTCGACCATGTCAGGCACCTCGGCGATCTCACCGGCGTCGATACTGATGCGCAGGTCTGCCAGGGTTCCCGTGACCAGGCGGTCCCGGGTGAAGGGGTGCAGCACGCGGACGATCGCCGGATACCCGCTCGGCACGGTGCCGGCTAGCGCGTCAACAGCGTGGCGCGCCGCGTCCTGCGGGGCCCGGCCTTCCAGCCGTTCGGCCAGCCATGCTCCACGGGACACGTCGGCCACGAAGGGGAAGGGAGAGACGGCACTGCGGCCGCCGCCCTCGGAGGTTCGGTGGGACGGGCTCACCGCTCGAGTACCGGGGC
>JAAZBW010000229.1 GCA_012513625.1 Actinomycetales bacterium
AGCACAACGATGGCGGCCACGTCCCGCTCGGTGAGGATCAGGTAGCCGAAGACGGGGATGAGCGCGAGCCGCAGGAACGAGATGATGTTCGGGATCGTCCAGACCCGCGTCGACTCCTCCACAGGCCTCCTCCCCGACGCCGCACTCCCCCCATTCTCGCACCCGCGACCCGGGATGCCATCCGCCGACGGGCTGGTTCGCCCGGATCGGTCAGTAGCTGAGGCCGTGCCCGAGCACGTACCTGTTGCTGTCGGCGTCCACGTAGGCGTAGGGCCGCCCGTCCATGTGCTCCTCCTTGGCGTACCCCGGCACATCGTTCGGGGAGGCACAGATTCCGTCCTCGTCCACCGCGATCGCCTCCGGTCCGGCCGGGAGGGTCACGGGCAGGCGCCCCTGCGGAGCGAACTGCCCGAACACCACCTCGGCGATCGCGGTCAGCCTGCAGTCGAAGCCGGCGATCAGGGCGTCGGCCATCGGCTCCACCTCATCGAGCAACCACGGCAGCCAACAGTTCACAGACACCACCATGGTGGGCACGGCAGCACGGATCTCCCGCACCTTGGCAATCCGTATGTTCGTCTCCTCGTGGATCGCGAGGTCGAGCGGCTCCGGCGTGGCAGTGAAATAGTCTCCGGTGAACGGGTGGAGGTGGATCCAGGCGATATCGGCCTCGCGATAGTCGGTGGTGAAGCGCACGGGCAGGCCGAGCCCCTCGATCTCCTCGCGAACCTGGTCGAGCCTCTCCACCGTGAGGCCCTTCTCAAAGCACTCCACGTACACCGTACGCGCACCGAGTGCCGCCTCGTTGAGTGGCAGGATTCCGCTGTTCTTGAGGAGCACCACGCTCCGGCGGTGGGCCTCGGCGGCGGCAGCGGTGTGCGTGGGATCGGCCACGATACGGTCGGCGGCCTCCGGGTCCCGGTAGGGATTCTCGAAGAGTCCGAGTGCGAACATCTCGGCAAGGAGCCTGCGCGCGGAGAGCTCGAGCCTCTCCCGGCTCACGAGACCCTGGTCACAGGCTGCCCGGACCGAGGCCACGTCGTTCGTGTCCGCGATGATGTCCGTGCCCGCCTCGAGCGCCTTCGCCACCCGCTCCGGCACCGTCAGCTCCTCCACTCCCCACGCCATCTTGGTCAGCACGCCGGAATCGGAGTTCACGTAGCCCTCGTGTCCGAGCCGGCCGCGGAGGAGCCCCTCGATGATCTCCCGGTTGAACGTGAAACCCACCTGCTCGAAGCCCCCCTCGAACGGGGGCTGCGGGATGGCGGACTTCTCGTCTGAGGGAATGGCGTAATAGGGCATCACCGAGCTGGTCCCCGCCTCCACCGCCGCGATGAACGGCGGGAGGTGGTACTTCTCGAGCGAACCCGGTGTGGGGTAGCAGTTGAACTTGCCCTCCGCGTAGTGGGGGTCGAAGCCGTTTTCCCGCGCCCCGCCGCCGGGGAAGTGCTTGGTGGTGAGCGCAATGGAGTCCTCCCCCAGTTGCTCGCCCTGGAAGCCGCGGATCACCCGGCGGATCGCCTCCGCGATGAAGACCGGGTCCTCGCCGAACGTGCCGTTGAAGCGGAACCAGCGCGGATCTGTGGCCGTGTCCGCCATATACATGTAGCCCTTGCGGATGTTGATCGCATCGAACTCGGCGCGGGACTTCTCCGCAAAGTCAGAGATGAGATCGAGGTCGCCGATGGCGGCGAGCCCGAGGGTGCCGGGCCACAGGGTGAGGTCCACATCGTCCGGGCGCGGCATGAACGAGAAGCCGCCGTACTCGTTGCGCGAGTTGGATGCCACGATCACCGGCACCCCGAGCCGCGTCCCCTCGGCCAGCTCCTGGAGCGCGTTCACCCATTCGGCGATGTGCCGCGGCGCCGGGGACTCGCGCACGATGAAGTGCCGCACGTGCTTCTCCGTGATGATCTCGGTGGTTCCCTCGAGCTGGGGGCTCCCGAACATGTGCGTCTCGTGGTGCTCCTCATCCAGCAGTCCGCCGAGGGAGGCCTTCTCCGGGTCCGTCTGGTAGCGGCCCATGGGCCGGGAGCTGATCACCAGCATCCCCGCCAGTTCGTCCACCTCCATGCGGGAGGCCAGGTCCGCTGCGCGCTCTGCCGGTGGGAGCCGCCAGTCCTCGTACGGCTGTAGTTCGCCGTCCCCGTTCAGGTCCTTGAATGTCTCCCCGTCCACCTGGATGGTGGGTTTGACCCTGCTCGCGATCTCGCGCATTACGGACTCCCTCGTCAGCTCGTACCGCCATGCTAGGAAGCCCCGAACCCGAGGGCGCGGGTTTCGCCCCGGTTGCCTGACCGCCATGCCTCGCCCGACGGTGCACGGCGCCGCCGGCCGTGCCACGATGGCACCGAAGGAGGAGACATGTGCAGAATCGACGAGACTTTGGCCCGGTTCCAGTACAACCCGAAGGTGTCCGAGACCTACGAAACGCTTGTGGAGAAGCTTCCCGTGGGTGCGGACGCCAAGCAGGAGATCAGGGAGGGCGGCCGCGCGGTGGGCAGCGGATTCATGATCGGCCTCCGCAAGATCGCCCAGGCCGTGGAGGGCGCCATCGAGGGCGGCGTGGACGGCGTGAAGCAGCCCCTGTCCGATCCAGACCCGTCCGGGGACCAGTCGTGGGCGACGGGTGACCCCGGCGCGGGCGGAACGACGACGGAGGGTGACCCCGCGTCGTCGGGTGCACCCAGTACGGGTGGGGCGACGACGGAAGGTGACCCCGCGTCGTCGGGTGCACCCAGTACGGGCGGGGCGAGGACGGAGGGTGACCCCGCGTCGTCGGGTGCACAGACCCCGGGTCCCGTTTCCTCGGAGGGTGACGGGACGCCGCCCGTGGATGAGGCGCCCACCACCCCGGCGGGCCTGCTGGACGAGCTCGAGCGACTCGAGAGGTTGCACCGTTCGGGCGGACTCACGGACGCGGAGTACGCGCAGGCGAAGGCCCGGGTGCTCGCCCCCTGACTGCTCGCTACTCACCGCTCCCCTGCACGGAGGAGCTGCGGGTGTCGCTCTCGGCGAGGCAGAGGGAATCGCGATCGCCCTGGCCCCAGCCCGACTCGGTTGGAGTCATGGGCACCATGAAGATGGACGAGGTGGCGTACTGGGAGTCCACGTACTCCTCGAATTCGGCCACACACGCCTCGTAGGCGGCTACCTCGATCGCGGCAGCGCCCGGCCAGGCCTCGTCCTCGTGGGTGTGGACGGCCACCACCTCGTACTCGTGGGGCGCCGTACAGGACACCGTGGAAACGTCGGAGACCTCGCCACCCTCACCGATCGCGTCCGCCGTGAAGCAGTCGCCCGCGGTTAGTCGCGTAACAGAGTTGCCCCCGCACCCAGCGAGCCCGGCGGCGGCAACGATCAGCGCACCCGCTGCGAATATGCGACGGAACATGGGTTTCCTCCCGTGTGGATGATGCCCCCAGTATGGCCCGGGCCGCGGAGTGCCGGAAAAGCGGCCCGCCGCCGCGCATCAGGCCAATCGGCCCCAGTCGGCGGCGCCGCCGCCCCTAGAATTGGATATGGCCCAAAACCCCACGGGAATCCATCCAGACACGCCGGAGGAGTCCGTTCCCTATGCGGTCCACCGGATCTCCAACAAGGTCTACGAGGCGGAGATGTATCGCCTCCAGGGAGAGCTCGGCAAACTGCAGCGCTGGGTGAAGAGGCGCGGCGAGCGGGTGGTGATCATCTTTGAGGGCCGGGACGCGGCCGGCAAGGGCGGCACCATCAAGCGGATCACGGAATACCTCTCCCCGCGCGTGGCCCGGATCGCGGCGCTCCCCTCCCCCACGGAGCGAGAGGAGACCCAGTGGTATTTCCAGCGCTACGTGGCCCACCTACCGGCAGCGGGCGAGATCGTCATGTTCGACCGCTCGTGGTACAACCGGGCCAACGTGGAGAAGGTGATGGGCTTCGCCACTCCCTCCCAGGTGCAACTGTTCATGCGGCAGTGCCCCATCTTCGAGCAGATGCTTGTGGATGACGGAATCCACCTGCGCAAGTACTGGTTCTCCGTCTCGGACAAGGTGCAGTACGAGCGCTTCGAGTCGCGGATGAACGATCCCCTGCGGCAGTGGAAGCTCTCGCCGATGGACATGGAGTCGATCGTGCGGTGGGAGGAGTTCTCCCGCGCCAAGGACGAGATGATGGTCCACACGGACACGCCCGTGGCGCCGTGGTTCCAGGTGCCGTCGGACTCCAAGAAGGCGGCGCGGCTCAACATGATCCACCACCTGCTGGACTCGCTCCCCTACGAGGACCTCCCGGTGCCCGATCCGATCGAGCTGCCGGAGCGGCCGCCCGGGCTCGGGTACCGCCGCACCTCCCTGTCCACGCAGCGGCGGGTGCCGGACTACGCGGCCTCGCTTTCCAAGGATGCGGCGGCAGGGAAGCGGCACGATACAGAGGACTGAAGTCGGTCCCACCAAGTACTTGGCGCCACCCACTACTAGGTGTAACATGCATGTATGGCAGATTCACTGACCCAACTTCGCAGAGGCTCCCTCGAGCTCGCCGTACTCGCACTGCTCCGTGACGAGCCGCGCTACGGCGTCGAGATCGTGGAAGAGCTCGCCGCCCGATCGGGACTCGAGGCCTCGAGTGGCACCGTGTACCCGCTCCTCACCCGCCTCAAGAACTCCGGACTCGTGGACACCTCCTGGCAGGAGTCGCCCCTCGGGCCCCCTCGCAAGTACTACACGCTCTCCGCGTCCGGGCAGAAGCGCCTCACCGCGTACCGCGGCGCATGGCAGACCCTTTCTTCCACCATGACCGACCTCCTGAAGGAGACCCGATGACCTACGAAGACTCGGTGGCGCAGCACCTCCACCTGCGGGGATCCCGCAGGGATCGCGCTCTCGCGGACCTCGGCGAACTCGTGACCGAACTCCGCGCCTCCGGATCAGATCCCGAGGACGTGCTCGGGGAGGCCGCCCGGTATGCGGCCGCCCTTGACGCCGAATTCGGCGCCACCGCCCGCCCCCGCACGCCCGGCGAGCTTGCCGCCGCCGTGGGATCCCGGATCGGACGCCGCATGGCGGGAACGTTCGATCCCGCGGACCAGCGGCTCCTCGTCCCGCGCGCCCTCGGGTTCGGGTGGGACCTCAACATGGGGGCCGTGGCCACCGTCCTTGGTCTCCTCCGGCCGGACGATGTGGATGAGGAGATCCTCGCCTCGGCCACGGAGCAGCACGGAGGTCGTGCCCGGGGGATCGCTGCGGGGGTGACGGCGCTCGCCGCCACCACCGCCGTGGTGACCAGGCTGGGTGGCGGCAGGCGACCCGCGCGCGAGTCTGGCCCGGGCCAGGACCGCCTCGCCGGAGTGATGGAACTCGTGGCCCCCGTACTGTCTGCTGCCCTCATCGCAGGGTCCACGGATGAGCGGGTCCCGAGCGGCCAGCGCCTCACCATGACCGCGTTCGCCGGGAGCCTCTCCGCGTTCGCGCTGGGCTCCGGTCTGAACGGGACAGTTGCATGCGGCCGCAACGCGGTGAGCGCCGCGAGCGTCCTTGCCGGAACCGCCCTCCACCTCCTCCTCAGTTACCTACCCGTCCGCGCGGCGCTCGAATCGGCGTGGCGCACGACCGCAACGGAGACACTCTGATGCAACCGCTTGCCGCCCAACTCCAACTTTCGGACATCCCCACGTGGGGGTGGATCCTCATCGGCGTCTACTCGGTGGTCCACTTCGGCCTCGCCATCCTCGCCATCGTGACCATCACCCGCACTCCCCGGGAGCGCCTCAACGGCCCCCCGGTGGTCTGGATCCTCGTGAGCCTGCTCGTGCAGATCATCGGTCCGGTGCTGTTCTTCGCCGCGGGACGCAGGCCGGCCGCCGCCGTGGATCCACTGGCCCACCACGCGGAGGTACTCCCGGACACCGGCCCGATCACATTCAGCGGCACTCCCGGCACCAGCTCCGGGCCCAGGTCCCCCGCCGCTGCGCCCACCGCCTCCGGCCCCCCTGCCTCTGCGCCCACCGCCTCCGGC
>JAAZBW010000230.1 GCA_012513625.1 Actinomycetales bacterium
CTGGGCACCACGGGCACGCATGGCGGTGAACGCCTCGTGACCCGGAGTGTCGATGAAGGTCATGAGACGGCGGTTGCCACCATGACTGACGTTCACCTGGTAGGCGCCGATCCGCTGGGTGATACCACCCGCCTCGCCCGCCACCACGTCCGAGCGTCGGACCGCATCGAGGAGCTTCGTCTTTCCGTGGTCCACGTGGCCCATGACGGTCACGACTGGCGGACGGTCCTCGAGGTCCTCCTCGGACTCCCCCTCGTCCTCGGCCTCCAGGTCGATGTCGAAGGTTCCGAGGAGTTCGCGGTCCTCGTCCTCCGGGGAGACCATCTCCACCTCGTAGCCGAGTTCGGCCCCGAGGCTCTGGAAGGTCTCCTCATCGAGGGACTGGGTGGCCGTGGCCATCTCACCGAGGTGGAAAAGCACGGTCACGAGTGCTGCGGGGTTCACATCGATCTTGTCGGCAAAGTCCGCAAGTGAGGCACCCGAGCGGATGCGAATCACCTTGCCATCGCCGCGCGGGATGCTCACCCCGCCGATCATCGGAGCTCTCTGCTCCTCGTACTCGAGCCGCTTCGCACGCTTCGACTTCCGTCCCCGAGCCGGACGGCCGTCCGAACGGCCGAATGCGCCCTGTGTGGAGCCACGGCCACCGCGGCCGCCACCACCCGGGCGCCCGGCGAATCCGGGGCGTCCGCCACCCGCACCGGGCGCACCACCGGCGCCGGGAGCGCCGGGGCGGCCCCTGCCGCCACCGGCGGGGCGGGCGGCGGGAGCGCCGGGACGTGCGATCGAGCTCTGGCCCGGCATCATGCCGGGGTTCGGCCGGGGTCCGCCGGGGCGCGGACCACCGCCGGGGCGCGGACCACCCGAACCACCAGGACGTGGGCCGCCGGGGCGCGGCATGCCCTGCGACGGGGCGAACGGGTTGTTACCCGGGCGTGGGCCGCCGGGACGCGGCATCCCCTGCGACGGGGCAAACGGATTGTTACCCGGCCGAGGACCGCCAGCCCCACCGGGGCGCGGACCACCCGAACCACCCGGGCGCGGCGCAGGCGCCCCCGGCCGTGGGCCGGGAGTGGTGCCGCCGGGCCGCGGCGCACGTGCGGCAGGTGCCGCTGGCGTGGGAGCCTCCGGCGCCGCGGGCGTGGGAGCCTCCGGCGCCGCGGGCGTGGGAGCCTCCGGCGCCGAAGCTGCCGGGGCTACCGGGGCGGGTGCAGGTGCAGGGGCGGGAGTAGGAGCCGGAACGGCCGCCGCGGTGGGCCTTGCCTCGGCTGCCGGGGCCGGAGCAGGCGCAGGTACTGGCGCGGGGGCCAGAAAAGGCGTAGGGGCGGGCGCCGCCGGTCCGGGCACCGGAACTTCCGGAGCTGCCTGCTCCGGAGCTGCGGGGGCCGGTGCGGCCTGTTTCGGGGTGGCCTTCGCGGGTGCCGGGGCGGCCTTTGCCTCCACCGGCTTCTTCTCCGCCGCCTTTTGCTCTGGCGGCGGCAACGACTCCCTCACACGCCGGATGACCGGCGCCTCGAGGGAGGATGACGCATTCTTGACGTACTCGCCCAGCTCATTGAGCTTGGCGAGTACCGTCTTGCTGTCGACACCGAGCTGCTTTGCAAGCTCGTGGACACGCAGTCTTGACACTGATTCTCCTGTCTCGGTCCGTTCCGAGACAGGAACGGACGCCTAGTGCTGGCAGCTCATCGCTGGGTACTCATCGGGTGCCCATCAGCTTCCAACCCGCTTTCCTTGGGTTCGGGCCCGTTCGGGCCCCTGTGATCGATAGTGACCAGCCGGAGCTGGTCCGCGGCGGTGCTCGTGTCCAGCTGGCCCCTCAGGGCTCGTTGGAACGACCGCCGCCGCACTGCTTGTTCGAGGCAGGAGCTGCTCGGATGCAGCCACGCCCCCCGCCCCTCCTCGCACCGCAGCGGGTCCAGCAGGACGTGACCGTCCCGGCGCACCCACCGCACCAGATTCTGAGCGGAGTCCCGCGTCCCACACCCGACGCAGGTGCGTACGGGAGGGGTCAGGGCCTCGTACAGTGTATCGCCTCCCGGGGCCGGGATCCTCTCCGGGCCCCGGAGTGCGTCACGAGTCACTTTCCGCGTGCGGGCCAGGACCGTCCGCCAGATCCGTCTCCTCCGGGACTTCCTCCATGTCCGAGTGGATATCGATCTTCCACCTGGTGAGGCGCGCGGCGAGGCGGGCGTTCTGGCCCTCCTTCCCGATCGCGAGGGAGAGTTGGTAGTCCGGAACCACCACCCGTGCGGAGCGGTTCTCCTCGGAGACGATCTCCACGGAGTTCACCCGTGCCGGCGAGAGCGCGTTGCCGATGAACGCCGCGGGGTCATCCGAGTAGTCCACGATGTCGATCTTCTCGCCCTGCAACTCGGACATAACGGCGCGGACCCTCTGACCCATCGGACCGATGCAGGCGCCCTTGGCGTTCAGGCCTGGCGCATGCGCGCGCACGGCGATCTTGGTGCGGTGTCCCGCCTCCCGGGCGATCTCCACGATCTCCACGGTGCCGTCCGCCACCTCCGGCGCCTCGAGCGCGAACAACCTCCGTACGAGGTTCGGGTGGGTGCGCGAGAGCGTGATGCTGGCTCCCCTCGCTCCACGCGAAACGTCGAGCGCGTAGGCGCGGAGCCGCTCCCCGTGCACGTACCGCTCGGTGGGCACCTGCTCCTGGACGGGCAGGACCGCCTCGATCTCGCCGAGGTCCACCATGACGTTGCGGGTGGACCTGTCGGCCTGGATCACGCCGGAGAGAAGTTCGCCTGCCTTGTCCTTGTAGATGCCGAGGATCTGGGAGTCCTCCGCGTCCCGAAGGCGCTGCATGATGACCGAGCGTGCGGTGGCGGTGGCGATCCTGCCGAAGTTGGTGGGGGTGTCGTCAAACTCACCCATCCGGGCGCCGTCCTCGTCGAACTCGGTGGCCACCACCTGGACCGTGCCGGCCCGGCGGTCGATCTCCACACGCGCCTCCTCAATGGCGCCGGGCTGCCGGTGATAGGCCACGAGGAGGGCCTCCTCGATCGCCCTGATCAGGGTGTCAAATGGAATGCCCCGCTCGGTCTCGATGACCCGGAGGGCGTTCATGTCGATGTCCACGTCTACTCCTTCTCAGCCGCGCGGCCGAAGTCCACCATCATCTGCGCCCGAAGCACCACGGCGTACGGGATCGCCTGCTCGCCCACCACCACCTGCTCGTCGTCGGCGGCGCTGATCCGGCCCTCGGTGGCGCCGTCGGCGGTCTCGACGCGCGCGAGCCGGCCGATGGCGCGTCGGAAGTGACGCGGGGTTGTCAGTGGCCGGTCGATACCGGGGGTGGTCACCTCGAGCGTGTAGGTGCCGGGAATCGGGTCCTCCGAATCGAGCGCATCCGAGACGGCGCGCGTGGCGTCCGCGAGCTGGTCGGAGGTCACGCCTCCGGGACCGTCCACGAGGTCAATGGTCACGCGGACCACGGTGCGCCTCCCGGCCGGGGTGGCGCTGACATCCTCCAGCAGGAGGCCCACCGACCCGACCGCCGACTCCACGATCGCGCGGAGCTTCTCGATGGGGATGCGGTTCATATTCTCCTCCTGCATGTAGTTGTCGGAGACATCGTAACGCGCCGGGCGCGGGACCCGGGACCCACGCCCGTGGTGGTGGCACCATGGGCGGTGATGACCTTCCGCCGCGCGACACTGGCCGCCCTCGCCCTCCTCCTGCCCCTCACGGCCGGCTGCGGGCTGCGCCTCGACGAGCCCGATCCGAGCCCCGCCCCGCCCTCCGAGGCCGAGGGGGTCCGGCAGCGGGAGGCGCTACGTGCGTCCGCCTACGCGGACGCGGCTCCCGGCGGCTCGGAGGCCGCAGCCGCACTCGCCTCCCACGCCGCCGAACACCTCGCGGCACTCGGCGGGGTGTGGGAGCCCTGGCCGGATGGGGACGGCCCCGTGGACGAGGACGGCCTCCCCCTCCACCCGTCCCCGACGGCGGATGTCGGCCCGTTCCCGGACGTGCAGGGGGTCCTGGGCTCGCTTGCCGTCACGACGCCGGAGGTGTGCGCGGCGGCGCTCGCCGAGCAGGACCCGGGCCTCGCCACCCTGTACTCCTCGATCTGTGTCTCCCGCACCCTCGACTGGGATGCGCTCGCCGCCGAACTCGGCATGCCGGGGCCGGAGGCTCCCGCCGCCCCCACCGACCTGTGGACCCGGGACGCGGAGCTGGTTCGCACCCTGGACGCCGCCGCGTGGGCCACCGACCGGCAGGCGGCCGCGGCCCGCGCCGCGGGTTCGGAGGGCTGGCAGGCACTCGAGGCGCAGGCGCACCGCTACCGCGAGCTCGCCCTCGACTCTGCGGCCGCCAATGGCTGGGCCGGGACCACGCAGGACCCACGGCAGCCCAGCTACGACCCGGACGCGCTCCCGGACCAGACGGCAATCGCCGCCGCCCTCGCGCGGGCGGCGACGGCGGCGGTACCGAACTCGAGTGACCGGGGCGGCGTGCTGGACCTCGCGCTCTCCTCCGGCCTCACCGCCCGCAGGGCGGACGTAAACCTCGAGGCACTCCCGGGGATCGGCTAGACCTCGTCGGCGGCGCGGAGAGCCGCGGTGAGGCGGTTGGCCACCCGGTCGACGGCGTCTGCCACCGGGGACTCGGCCCGCTCGCCCGTACGGCGGTCGCGCAGTTCCACCACCCCGTTCGCGAGGCCGCGGCCCACCACCACTAGGTAGGGCATGCCAAGCAGCTCGGCGTCGGCGAACTTGACACCGGCGGACACCCTGAGACGGTCGTCGTAGAGCACCTCGATCCCGCGCTCTTCGAGCCCGGAGGCGATCCGCTGGGCGGCGTCGAACACCTCCTGGTCCTTACCCGTGGCCATGACGTGCACGTGGTAAGGCGCCACCTGGACGGGCCAGGTGAGCCCCTGCTCGTCGTGGTTGGACTCGGCGAGCGCGGCCACGGCGCGGGACACTCCGATACCGTAGGAGCCCATGGTGACCACTCGCGCCTTGCCGTTCTCGTCGAGCACGGTCAGGCCAAGGGCCTCGGCGTAGAGGCGGCCGAGCTGGAAGACGTGGCCCATCTCGATGCCGCGGGCAAGCTCGAGGAGTCCGGAGCCGTCGGGCGCCAGGTCACCCGCCCGCACCTCGGCGGCCTCGATCACGCCGTCCGCCTCAAAATCGCGGCCCTTGACGAGGCCGAACACATGCGTGTCCGCCGTGTTGGCTCCCGTGATCCACGCGGTGCCGTCCACCACGCGCGGGTCGAGAAGGTAGCGCACCGCGCCACCCTTTCCATCCTCGTCCCGGGGTGCACCGTTGGGACCGAGGACCGCGGGGCCGATGTAGCCGGCCACGAGTTCGGGGTGCCTCTTCAGATCATCGGCGGTGGCGGCCGAGGGCTCGGCGGGGCTCACGGCGGCCTCGAGCCGCTTCAAGTCCACCTCACGGTCACCCGGGAGGCCCACCACGAGCAGCTCGCGCTCCCCGTTCGGGAGGTCGAGGGCCACCACCACGTTCTTGAGGGTGTCCGCGGCCGTCCAGCGGCGGTCCTCACGCGGGTGGTGCTCGTTCGCGAACGCGACGAGGGTCTCGATCGTCTCGGTCCCCGGGGTGGGGAGCTCGCGAGCGGGCGGCAGCTCGGTTGCGTCGACGGGATCGGGCACCACCGTGGTGACGGCCTCCGTGTTCGCGGCGTAGCCGCCCGGGGAGCGTACGAACGTGTCCTCCCCGATCGGTGAGGGGTGGAGGAACTCCTCCGAGCGCGAGCCGCCCATCGCGCCAGACATGGCCGAGACCACCACGGTTTCGAGGCCGAGGCGCGCGAACACGCGCTGGTAGGCGGCGCGCTGCTTCTCGTACGAAGCAGCGAGGCCCTCGTCGTCGATGTCGAAGGAGTAGGCGTCCTTCATCA
>JAAZBW010000231.1 GCA_012513625.1 Actinomycetales bacterium
GGACGCGTGCACCGGGACATCGCGTGGGCGAAGCTCGGCTCGCTCGGGGAGGGCGCGCGGCTCGTGTGAGCGTCAGCTGTCGATGCGCTGCAGTGGTTGCCCTGTGATCTGGGCGATGAGGTCGAAGTCCTTGTCGAGATGCAGGACGGTGCGGCCGGTGAGTTGTGCGGTGGCGGGCGGGCACTGGTCGAGCGACACGGTGACTGTACGACTCGTCCCGAGCCTTGGCGTTTCTCCGACATCGTGAGCGCGATCGAACGCTGTCGAAGCCACGTACCCACCTGCGGACACTTGATCCAGATCATTCAAGACGCTTCCGACATGTCCTACGCTCAGCGGCGGACGGGCCGAGACAACATGGCTCACTCCAATGTCTGCAATCTCAGAAAGGGATAGCCCGTGACTGATCAGAACCTTGCGCGAGCAGCCGAACTCGCTCCCCTCATCGAACGCGTACACGGAGAAAACCATCCCGAACTCACCCGCGTGCGGGAGATCACCCTCGCGCTCCAGGAGGTGGGCAACGGGACCCGCACCGTTGAACTCTTCAACGAGTTGCGGACCGTGACACAGGACTATGCCCTTCCTGATGACGCCTGTGAGGCCTTCGAGGCCACCTACCAGGCGCTGGAGCGCGCTGATAGGCAGCGCACCGCGTGAGCTGAGACGGCCGAGGGCCGCCCGACACGAGGCCTACGGGGTGGTGGTCGGGGCCGCCGCGGGTGCGGCCTGCTCGGCATCCTCGTCCTCTTCCATGCGCTTCGGGAGCGCCAACGTGGCGAGGACGCCGAGTACGAGGATGCCGGCGGCAATGGCCGTGGTGGTCTTTGCGGACGAGATGAGGGCCTCCGTGGCGATCTCGGCCGCCTCCGCGGTGGCAGGGTTTGCGGCGAGTCCCGGGATTGCGGTCCCCACGGACTCGCGCACCACCTCCGTCAACTGCTCCACCACTGCGGAAGGTGCGCCGGCGGCCTCCAACCCATCGCGCGTGCCGGACGCCAGCCCCGAGATGAGGAGCCCGCCGAGAAGTGCGATGCCGAGCGAGGTACCGAGCTGCCGGAAGGTGGTCTGCATGCCGGAGGCCTCACCGGACCTGGCCACGGGGACGTCCTCGAGGATGACGTTGGTGAGCTGGGCCGTCGCAAATCCGACGCCGAAACCGTAGACGGCGAGGATCCCCGCCACCTGCCAGTGGCCCGTGGGCAACGCGAGCGCGAGGCCGCCGATCGCCACCGCCTCGAGCCCCAGACCGACCCGGACCACCGCCCGCTGGCCGAGCATTTTCGTGACGGACGGAACAGCCGCTGAGGACATGAACGTGCCGCCGGCGAGGGCCATCATGATCCAGCCCGTGTCGATCGCGCTGTATCCCATCGCGCCCTGCAACAGGAGCGGGAGCACGAACAGCAGACCAAACTCACCGAACGAGACGATCAGTGCGGCGATGGACCCGTAACGGAAGGACGGAATGCGGAAAAGCCCGAGGTGCGCGAGCACCGGCTTTCCGGCGGCCGCGCGCGTCAGCTCCAACCAGGTGAAGACCACCAGGGCGAGCACACCGAGGCCCAGGGCGAACGGCACCGGGGAGTACTCCCCGTTCGGTCCCTGAATCCAGCCGTACGCACTGGACTCGATAAGGCCATACACGATGAGTCCCATGCCGAGCGTGGCGAGGATCGTGCCCATCGGATCGATGCCGCGGCGGATGTTGGGATCCATGGTCTCCGGCACGTGCCGGATGCCGATCCACACGGCCACCAGCCCGAAGGGGATGTTGATCCAGAAGGCATAGCGCCAGCTGAAGTCCGTGGCGAGCCATCCACCAAGGAGGGGTCCGACCGCTGCCATGCCGCCGATCATCGAGCCATAGACGGCGAACGCGATCGCGCGCTCCCTCCCGTGGAACAACGCGTTGATGGTGGAAAGCGTGGACGGCATCACGAAGGCTGCGCCGATGCCCTGCACGAGGCGGGATCCGATGAGCACAATCGCGTTGGGTGCGAGACCGACGAACAACGAGGCGACCATGAACAGCACGAGGCCCATGAGGAAGATGCGGCGGCGGCCGTGCAGATCGCTCAACCGTCCCGCAAGGAGAATGAGGGAGGCGAACACCAGTGCGTACACCGCGTTCATCCACTGGGTCTCCGTGGCGTTCAGGCCAAGGTCCTGGATGACCACGGGCAGCGCGACGTTCGCGATCGTGGCGTCCATGATGACGAGTGCGACCGCCAGGGCGATGCCGGCAAGGGCGATCCATCGTTTCGGGTTCGCGGTGACCGCGTTCTTGGGCTCTTCACCGGCA
>JAAZBW010000232.1 GCA_012513625.1 Actinomycetales bacterium
AGGTGCTGCGTCACAGACTCCGGGAACTCCCCGAGCGGCACCTGCGAGTACGGGGTGAACAACTCCGCCCGGGCCTCCGAGGCCGCCGCCGCATACGCACTGTCCGCAAGCTCCTCCAACCCACGCGCCTCCCGCAACGCAGCAATCTCCGAGAGCAGCTGACCCGCCTGCACCTGCTGGTTCACCGGCAGCGCCCCCAACTCCAGGTACTCCGCGCAGCGCTCGGCCACCACCTCCGGCATCTGGTCCGGCCGCAACCCCGTGCACGCGTAGGAGAACAGCTCCGTGGGCTCGATCGAGCCGTCCGGATTCACGTAGTCGGCCTGCCAGTCCGGCACCAGCGCCCCGAGACCCTCCTCCTCCGCATAGGCGACCTCGAGGGCCGAGATGAGCGCGGCGTCGTCGTCGAGACCGTCACGGAACCACACGTGGTGGAGGTACTCGTGCGCGAGGATCTCCGGCTGCTGGAACTCCTCGAGCTCGGGCGAGATGAAGAGTGCGCCATCCGTGCGGTAGCAGCCGAGGGCCGTGGACTGGCAATCCCGCTGCAGGTCCTCGCTGTACTGCAGTGAGATCGCCGGAACGTCCCCCACGATCAACGCCTCCAACTGCGCCGCGAGCTCCGCATCCTGCTCCGCGTCCCCGCTCACCGCCGCCGCGGTCTCCTCCGAGGGTGCGGTGGTGGGTTCCGTCTCGAGACTGGGCTCACTCGCGGGGGAGGTCTCTTCCCCGACGACGACGGAGGGCTCCGCCGTCCCACCCTCCTCCGGAGCGACGCATCCGCCGAGGGCGAGTGCGCCGAGCGCGAGGACCGTGATCAGGGACGTGTGTGCCATCCGGCGAGTATAGGAAGCCGCCGCCGGGCGGCACACGCACATTCCCGCACTAGATTGGCAGGATGGGTGCCCGCTCCACCCCGCTGCTCCGGGGAATGTTGACCACCGGCCTGATCGGCTTTGGCGGCGGAAGTGCCCTGATCCCCATCATTGAGCGGGAGGTGGTGGAGAAGCGCGATCTCCTCACCCCGGAGATGTACACCCGGCACGTGGTGGTGGCGAACATGACCCCGGGCGCGCTGCCTGTGAAGCTCGCGGCGTTCGCCGGGCACGCCACGAGAGGCGCGGGCCTCGCACTGCTCGCGGCGCTCACGGTGGCGGCGCCCGGCACGCTCGCCACCCTCGGCCTGCTCGCGGCCTCTGATGCGCTCGGCCCCGGCGCCACCCAGGTGATCCGGCACGCCTCCGTGGGAATCGCCGCGTTCATCATCGTGCTCCTCGTGGGCTACATCCTCACGGTCCACCGTCGGGCGGGACGCCACCGCGGTGCGTTTGTGGTGATCACCCTGCTCTCTGCGCTGGCCACCGGCGCGGATTCGATCCTCCGGGTGATCGGCACACTCGCGGGGCGCCCCATCGAGTTCGATCTGCCCTCCCTGAGCGCGGTCCAACTGATCCTTCTCTCGCTGCTGTTGATCGGCGTCTACAGCCTCTGGCAGCGCGGACGGCATCCCGGACGGGATACCTCGGTAGCCCTGCCGCACGTCCGCGCGGATCGCACGGATGGGCGGGTGCGCTCGCAGGCGGGGAGGGCGTGGATGACCACGCTCGTCTTCGTGGCGGTGGCACTCGCGGGGGTGGGCCTGTTCGCGATCGTGGGTGGCGCCGACGGCGCGCGGCTCGGTGGCCTGCTGGGGGCCTCGGCGGCCTCATCCTTTGGTGGTGGCGAGGCCTACGTGGGAATCGCCGAGGGGTTCTTCGTGCGCCAGGGCCACATCGGGCGCGACGAGTTCTTCACCCAGCTCGTCCCCATCGCCAACGCACTCCCCGGCCCGATCCTCCTGAAGGTGGGGGCGGGAATCGGCTTCATCTCCGGGGCCGCCACCGGTGGCGCGAGCGCGTGGCTCCTCGGCATCGCGGGCATGCTGGTGACCCTGGGTATGACCTGCGCGATCGCCACTCCGGTGCTCGCCGCCTTCGAGTCCCTCCGGCACGTGCCGTTCGTGGTGAACGTGGCGCGGTTCATCCTCCCTGTGATCTGCGGCCTCCTCATCCACGTCTCCGCCAGCATGCTCGACGTCTCCGCGGAGGTAGCGGCGGACGCGGGCCTCTCCGGGCAGGCCGTGCTGTGGGTGAGCCTTGCGGCCATCGCCGGCATGACGGTGCTCCATGTGCGCCGCATGGTCCCGGACCTCGCCATGCTCCTCGTGTGCGGGGCGGTCTCCCTGGCCGTCCTCGGGTGGTGAGAGGTGGGTGCCAGGGTGAGCTCCGTCGTCGTCGAGAATCCTTGACGGAACTGGCCCCGCTCCGGAGGAGACGGGGCCAGTCGCGGGGGGAGCGGGTCAGAGGACGAGCAGCATCCAGGGGATACCGACCACCGCGAAGATCGCAAGGATCACGGTGGAGAGCAGGAAGTTCTTGTTGAACCACTCGCCCGTCGTCATCATTCCGGACTGCCCGGCGGTCAGGGCCGCGCCTCCCGCCATCGGGGTGAGCCCGTTGGAGGTGTTCGTGGCGCCGACTGCCAGGAAGAAGGCCGCCAGCATCGGGGGAGTGCC
>JAAZBW010000233.1 GCA_012513625.1 Actinomycetales bacterium
ATCGCCGTCGTCGGTGCCGCCCTCGGCGGGGGAGACGACGACGCCACTCCCGCTCCGCCGTCGCCCACCGTGGCAGCCGGGGCACCCACGGACGCGGGTTCGCCGGACGTCTCGCAGGAAGCCGGCGAGCCCGCCCCGGCCGAGGAGGCGCCGGCCCAGGAGGCGCCGGCCGAGGAGGCACCGGCAGGCGAGACTTTGGCCGGGATCGGCGAGACCGTGGAGGTGGGAGACTTCGCGATCACCGTGACCGGAGTGGAGGCCGGCATCCAGCGGGTGGGCAGCGAGATGTTTGGCGAAGACCCGCAGGGGCAGTTCGTGACCGTGGCCCTCACCGTCACGAACAACGGAAACTCCGCCGAGTACTTCTTTGACTCCGGGCAGAAGCTCGTGGATGAGCAGGGCCGTGAGCACTCCTCGTCCAGCGCCGTCATGTACCTGGAGGACAACAACCTGCTCATCACCCAGATCAATCCGGGTAACTCCGCCAGCGGAATGCTCCTCTACGACATCCCGGTGGACGCCACCCCGGTGCAGATCCAGCTCTCGTCTGGGCTGTTCGGCAGGGGCGTGGTGGTAGCGCTGGGGTAGGAGCGCGATCTGCGTGGCTGGCGGAGGGGGAGGCCGCCGGCCACGCGCACGTCCACCGTCAGGTGCGGTGCGCCTGGGCGTCCTCGCGCGGAGGGGCAGGCCGCCCGCCGCGGCGGGTTCACGCTCAGGTGTGGTGCGCCTGCGTCGCCTCATCGAAGGGGACGAGGAGTTCGCGCAGGCGGGCCGCCAACTCCTCGCGCTGCTCATCCGAGAGCGGGCCGAGGAGCTCGCGCTCGAACTCGAGCAGTTGCGCCATGGCCGTGTCCACCACCTTCTTCCCCTTTGTACCGAGCCGCACGCGGACAACGCGGCGGTCCGAGGCGTCCGCCTCGCGTGTGACGAGGCCCTGGGACACGAGCCGGTCGATCCTGTTGGTCATGGTGCCGGAGGAGACGAGGGTCTCCTCCATGAGCCGGCCCGGAGTGAGTTCGAAGGGGGCGCCGGCGCGGCGGAGGGCGGAGAGCACGTCAAACTCCCAGGCCTCCAGCTCGGACGAGGCGAACGCCCTGCGGCGCGCAATCTCGAGGTGGCGGGTGAGGCGGCTGACGCGCGAGAAGATCTCGAGCGGCGCGAAATCGAGGTCCGGACGCTGGGCGGACCACGCCGCGATGATGCGGTCCACCTCATCCTGCGCTGCCATGCCGAGCAGTTTACTCGACATCGAGATACTTTGTGCTGTTCGGGCCGTCAGCTCCGCCGCAGCGCCTCCCGCAGCTTCAACCGGCTTCCGGTGTGCAGCACGCCGCGATGGTAGACGCGGGCCGCCAGCCAGACCGTTCCGAGGATGGTGAGAAGCGAGACCCCCACTGCTGTGGCCAGCTGCCACACGGGCACGTTCACGAACACCTGCCGCACCGGCATGACGAACGGCGCCATGAACGGCGCCATGGACGTGATCTCGGAGGCGAGGGAGTTGGGGGCGTTCGTGGGGAGGTACATCGCCGTGTAGAAGGGGATGAACAGCAGGAACAGCATCGGAGTGGTCACCGCGCCCACGTCCTCCTGCCGCGCCGCGAGGGCGGAGACCCCGCCCCAGAGAACCACGAACATGAAGAAGCCCACGAGGAACCACCAGAGCAGCCACAACACCTGGGGGCCGAGCGAGACGGTGACGTTCGCAAGTAGCCCGGAGGCGGCTGCCGCCCCCACGCCCGCGAGGGCGTAGAGCAGCACCTGCCCGAACGCGATGATCCCGATTCCCAGCACCTTTCCGGCGAACAGCTGCGTGGGCGTGATCGTGGCGAGCAGGATCTCCACCACGCGGGAGGTCTTCTCCTCCACCACGCCCATGGAGATGAGAGAGCCGGAGAGGATGATCCCCATGAAGAGGAGCGCGAGCATCGCCCACGCCACCGCGAGCTTCGAGAAGTCGTTACCCACCCCGTCGTTGTCCTCGGCGTAGGTGAGCTCCGGCAGCGAGGCCCCCACGGCGCCCATCACCTCGCCGGGATCGCCTCCCAGTTCCGCGATTTCGAGTCCGAGCACGTAGGAGTTCATGGCCCCGAAGACCATCTGGGTGAGCTGTTCATCGCCCGGCGCGGAGCGGAAACGTAGCTCGGTACTTCCCAGCTCGCCGCCCACCCATGCATCGAGGTCACCTTCGGTGAGTTCGGCGTCCGCGGCAGGTTCCTCGACGGCGCGGGTCTCGATGGTCCGGTCGCTGGCGGTTCCGAGTGCCGTGAGTGCCGGACCGAAGCCGGCCAGTTCCTCGGAGACTCCCACCAGCGTGACGGTGTTCTCTTCCTGGGCGCGGTTGATGAAGTAGGAGGCGATGAAGGCGGCGGCCACGATCGCCACCACCACGATGCTCGTGGAGATGGCGAAGGAACGCCGGGCCACGGCCGCGCGGATCTCCCGGCGTGCGACGAGTCTGATCTCCCTCATGCCGCCACCCCCGCGCCGGTCGCGGTATCGGAGGCGACCACGTCCCGGTACAGGTCCTGGAGGCGGGGCCGCACGGGTGCGAACTCGCGCACGGTGCCGGCGGCGCCCGCGGCGCGCAGCACCGCCTGCTCGGTGGCCAGGTCCCCGGCCGCGAAGGAGACGATTACGTCTCCACCGGCGCCGGAGACGGGTGTGACCCCGGGGATCGCGGCGTACCAGTCCGCCGTGGCGCCATCCACGCGCACGTGCAGCCGTGCCGTGTCCGTGGTTCGGAGCTCCTCGATGGTCCCCTCGGTCACGATCCGGCCGTCCTTCACGATTCCCACGCGGTCGCAGAGCCTTTCCACGAGGTCCAGTTGGTGCGAGGAGAAGATCACCGGAACTCCGGCGGCAGCAGTCTCCGCCAGCACCCCGCTCATCACCTCCACCGCCACAGGATCGAGCCCGGAGAACGGCTCGTCCAGCACGAGGATCTGCGGGTTGTGCACGAGTGCCGCGGCCAGCTGGACCCGTTGCTGGGTGCCGAGCGAGAGCTGCTCCACCTCGTCCGTGAGCCGGTGGCCCACGCCGAGGCGGTTCGTCCACTCCTCCATGGAGGTGCGGGCCGTGGCACGGTCCAT
>JAAZBW010000234.1 GCA_012513625.1 Actinomycetales bacterium
GCAGGAGCGGGCCGGTGAGGGCGAGGGACGCGGAGGTGGCGAGGATCGTCTTGTCAAGGTCGAAGAACGCGGCTGATGTTGCCATCGCCCTCCTTCCGGGATCGAGCTGCGACCGGTGCCCGTGAACCAGCGTACGACACGGGTGTGACGCCAACGTGAACGGCTTTTGTCCCCACCCCGAGGGGGATGGGGTTCTCCACAGATTGGCGGGCGTCGCTGGGAGGCGGCAGGGGTGGGGGATCAGGCTGGGCGCATGACAGCACACCCTCCTGTGAGCGCCGTTCTGGTGGACCCGTTCGAGAACCCGGAGCTCCGCGAGCTTGCCGAACTGGCCGGGTTGCCGCTGCGCTGGTGCGCGGCGTGGCCGTTCGATCTCGGGATCCGTGAGCGGGTGGTCTCCACGGTGCCGGTGCCGGCACTGCAGGCGGATCGGGCGCTCGGGGTGATTGTGGGAACGCCCGGGACGCCGGGCCTCGGGGAGGCGTGGCCCTCCCGCACCGTGCGGCTTGAGGAGGGGGCGGCATCGGTGGTCTCTCACCTCGCGGGAGGATCGGAAGCCGGTGGCCGCGTGGTGGCGGTGGTGGGCACACGCGGTGGGATCGGCACCACCTCGCTGGCCGCCGCACTTGCCCGTCTGATCGCGGAGGTGCCGTGCACGGTGGCACTCGTGGACACGGACCCGGTGCCGCGCCTTGCGAGCATGCTTGGCATCGAGGGAGGGCTCGCCTGGGCTGATCTCGCGGGTGATGAGGGCCCCCTGTTGCCCCACCGGCTCGACGCCGGGCTGCCCCTGTGGGAGCGCGTGCGGGTGCTCACCTCCGACGGGCGCGAGGGCGGCCGCGAGCGATTCGGCGCGGCACTACGGGCACTCGCGTGCACCCACGCGGCGGTGGTGGTGGACCTCGGGCGGAACCTCGGGGCGCTCGAGGTGCTGCAGCCGGACTTCTGCGTGGTGGTGGCGGCCGGGGAGCACAAGGACCTGGCGGCGACCGCGCGCGTGATCGGCGAGTCCTGGGAGGGCGGGCAGGATCCGTTGGCCGTTGGAAGGGCGCGGGGAACGACCGTTGGAATGGGCGGGGACCTGACCAGCGGAGTCGCCGACGGCGCAGCTCGCCGGTGCGTTCACGTCCCGGTGGTCCGGAGTGGTGGAGCGATCCCGGTGGAGGAGGTGGCCCTGCGGCTCGGCATCGCGGTGGTGCCGTTCGCCACCGAGCGTGGGGGGCCGGCGGCGGCTGCTCACGGCTCCCGCCCCGGTGACCGACCGCGGGGAGCGCTGGTGCGGGCTGCACGGGCGGTTGCCGGGATCGTGGCTCCGCTGCCGTGAGGGCGGACACGGGCGTGGGGGACCGGGTTGGTGCGGACCGGGTTGGTGCGGAGCGCGTGGGCGCCGGGCGGGCGGGTGCGGAGCGGGCGACGCAGATGCAGCGCGGTGGGCTCGAGCGTGTGCGTGGGCTGGTGGCGGACGGAACACCGCTGGGCACAGCACTCGCAGGAGAGGGCCACCTCTCGGTGGAGGCGATTCTGGCAGCGCACGAGCGGGCCTCCGCGCGACTGCTCGGCGCGGGCGAAGAGCTCCAGCGGTTGCTAGATCAGCCGGGCGTGACGGACGTGGTGGTGCATGCCGGCCACGCCTGGGTGGACCGGGGCGCCGGTATGGAGGAGGCGGAGATGCCCCTCGGGGAGGAGCGGGAGGTGCGGGCCCTCGCCGTCCGCCTGGCGGCACTGGCCGGCCAGCGGCTCGACGACGCCGCCCCCATCGTGGACGGCACCCTTCCGAGCGGGGTCCGGCTCCACGCGATGCTGCCGCCGCTCTCGGCGGACGGCACCTCCATCTCGCTCCGCCGGCACCGTCAGGACGCCCTCTCGTTCGAGGAACTCGGCAGGCTCGGCGCCTACGGACCGCTCACCGGTCAGGTGCTGCGGGCACTCGTGGAGAAGCGGGCGAACGCGGTCCTCGCGGGCGCCACGGGCACGGGAAAGACCACGATGCTCTCGGCACTGCTCGCGCTCGTGCCCCTGCACGAGCGCGTGGTCTGCATCGAAGAGGTCCGCGAGCTCCAACCCCATCACCCCCACGTGGTTCACCTCCAGGCCCGCGGCGCCAACGTGCAGGCCGCGGGAGCGGTGGGACTCGACTCCCTCGTGCGGGCCGCGCTCCGGATGCGCCCGGACCGGATCGTGCTCGGGGAGGCCCGGGGAGCGGAGATTCGCGAGGTGCTGACCGCCCTCAACACGGGTCACGCCGGATCGTGGTTCACCCTGCATGCGAACCAGGTGGCCGATGTGCCGGCGCGACTCGCCGCCCTCGGCGCACTCGCGGGCATGAGCCCCGCCATGGTGGCGCTCCAGGCGTCGGTGGCCCTCGATGTGGTGGTCCTCCTCCGCCGTGAGGACGGAGTGCGGCGCGTGGCGCAGATCGCCGCCCTCCTCCCGGGGGAGCGCGACTCTCTCCGGGCCGCACCCGTGCTCGAGGTTCGGGGTGGGAGGGAGGTCCCGGTCGCCGGGGCATGGGAGGAGTTCCACGCGGTATGGATGAGGTAACCCGGGCGCTCTTCGTGGGCGCGCTCCTCGTGTGGGGGCTCTCTCACGTGGTGCCCACGGATCGGAGGCCACTCGCCGGCATGCCGCGTGGCCCGCGGAGTGGCGGTGCCGGGCGAGGCCGCGGGGGCGCGATGCCCGGTGCCGCAGGGCGTGGGGGCGTGGGGCTGGGGGGCGCAGGGCCCGGGGATGCCCGGCGTGACGGAACCTGGCCCCGGGCTCGGTTCCTCCCGCGGCTCGGGCGAGCTCCCGTCGTCGATGTGGGGGAGCTCCTGACCGAGGTGGCCACCCGCCTCCGCTCCGGCACGCCCGCGTCCGCGGCGTGGGACGAGGCGGCGCGGCGAGCGGGACTTCCGGGAGGCACCGGTGACGACGGGATGCCGGCCGCGTTCTCCGCACTCCCGGGTGGGCCGGTAACGGCGGGCGCCGTGGCGGCCTGGCGCCTTGCGTCCGAGCTTGGAGCCCCGCTCGCGGACATCCTTGACGACTGCGCTCTCGCCATCACCCACGCCGAGGAGAACGAGGCCGCCCGCGCCGTGGCGCTCGCAGGCCCGGTGGCGAGCGCCCGCATGCTCGGAGCGTTGCCGGTGGGAGGCGTGCTGCTTGGAACTGCCCTCGGCGCCGAGCCGCTCGCGCAGCTGCTCGGGGGCGGGCTCGGGACCCTCGCGGGGCTCGCCGGCGCGGCGCTGTACGCGGTGGGGCTGCGCTGGTCCGGCCGCTTCGTGAACGCGGCGAAGGGGGCGGAGGCGTGAGTTTCGTGGGGTGGATGGGACGACGACGGGGCGCGGGTTCCGTTGCGACGGCCGATCCTGCGGTGGTGCTCGCCCTCGTACGCGCGGCGATCCGTTCGGGGGCCGCGATTCCGCGCGCACTCCAGTCCGTGGGAGAGGCGCTGCAGGAGCCC
>JAAZBW010000235.1 GCA_012513625.1 Actinomycetales bacterium
CCGGGGCCACCGAGTCCTCCGGGTCCACCGAGTCCTCCGGGTCCACCGGGTTCACCGCCGCCCAGTCCCGCAGTCGGCTCGCCAGCCGCGCGCTCGCCGCCGCTCGCGCCTCCGCTACCGAGATCACGCGGTTGCCTCCTCCGGCCGGGCACGATCGGAGGTGTGGTTGGGCTGCTCCCGCGCGTGCCCCTCTGCCGCTCCGGCCACCTGCGCCGTAGCGCCCTCCCGCCACGCCACATCCGCCACCAGGGACCGCTTCCGTGAGGGATTCTCGATCGAGGTGGCCGCACCCACGTACGGCTCGATCGTCTGGAGCAGCTTCTGCGGAGTGGCGAGCACCATGTGGAAGCCGAACTCCACGAACACGTCGAGCGCCATCCGCGTGTAGTGGACATCCGCCTTGTCGAACGCCTCGTCCATGATGATCGTTCCGTACCGGGGGAACGGATCGTCCGGCGCCGCCAGCTGGTAGCGCAGCGCCGCCGCCAGGCAGAACACCACCAGCTTCTGCTGCTGTCCGCCGGACATGGGCGCGCCCGAATCGTATGTGGCGTGGACCCGTCCGTTCGCGTCCACCTCCTCGGCGAGGAACGCCACGTGGAGCCGCGTGTCCAGGCACTGGGTGCGCCACGTGCGGTCGATGTGGGCGGAGGAGCTGAAGCGGCGCATCATCTCCGCGAGGGTCTCGAACTTCCGCTCGGCGCTCCCGGTGTCCTCGTCGCTCCAGCTGCCCTCCGATATGGAGCGCAGGTCCGCCACGAACCGGTTGACGGTCTCGCTGCGGCTCACCTTCACCCGGAGCCGAAGGAAGCGCCCCTCGTCGAACGGGGAACGCCCGAGCGAGTCGTTGACGGGCGACACCCGGTCGATGATCGCCTGCGGGGCGCTCCGGATCTCGCTCACCAGCTCGCCCACGAGGTCCCGGGACCGCTCCCGCAGGAGCTTGAGGAAGCTGGCCTCGTGGTTGGGCAGCCCGTTCGCCACGATCTCCTCGTACACACGCAGGTAGGTCTCGCGGTCATCGAGGGAGGCCGTCAGCTCCGCCGAGGCCGCCGCCGCAGGCCAGCGCTCATTGAACTGAGCCGCCAGCTGGGCGATCTCGTTGCCTGCCCGAAGCCCGATCGCGGAGGCTTGATCCCGCTCCCGGTTCAACTGCTGGACCACCCGGTGGCCGATCTCCTGAATGTTCTCCCGCGTGATCTTGCGCTGGAACTGGCGGAAGCGCGTATCCAACTTCTCCGTCGCCGCCGCCCCCAGCTCCGGGATCTCACCGGACGCGAGCGCCGCTTCCGTATCCGCGATCGCCCCATCCACCCGCGTCCGCTCCCGGCGTGCCTCCCGCAACTCCAGCCGCGCATCGCCCAGCCGATCCCGCGCCGCCTCATGGGCCCGGCGCGCCGAGTCCGCCGCCCCAACCGCCGCGTGCAGATCGCCGTCCGCCCGGGTCAGTTCGCTGAGCCGCCGCGTCAGATCCTCCACCTCGGCACGCGCGGTGGCCTGGTCCACGTCGGACCATTTCTGCTCCCGGATGGCCTCGAGGGCGCCGTGCCGCCGCTGGTCGGCCGTCCGTTCCGCCTCCGCCTTCTCGACGACGGCGCTCGCCGCCTGGTACTCGGCCCCGGCCTCCCGCAGGCTCGCCACGAGGGCCTCGAGTTTCGCGGCGCCGTCACCGAGGACCCAGTGCCGGCTCTCGTCCACGGCGAACCGGTCGTCTTTCTCGTACCGGGTGCGGGAGATCTTGACCTGGCCCCGCCGGGTGACGGCGCGCGTGTACCGATCCATCTCGTCCGGGCTCTCCACGCACGCGTAGTCGTAGCGTGCGGAGATGGTGCTCTGGATCCACTGCCCGAACGCCCCGTCCGCCTCCCGGACCCGGACCCTGTGGACGAGCGAGCGGTCGCTGCCCGCGGGCCGCGGAGCAGCGATCTCCTCCGGGATCTCCTCGTACACCAGTCGGGCCCGCACCTCGAGCCGGTCCACCTCACGCCGCACCGCGGCCAGGTTCTCCCGCCGTACCAGCATCGTGAGCGCGAGGGGCCGCAGCACACGCTCGATCGCGCCCGTCCACTCGGCATGACGGGGGTCCACCTCCATCAGCTCCGCGGCGAACGGCAGCGCGCTCGTGGGAAGACCCACAGCATCCGTCACCGCGCGGCGCGCGGCGAGCAGCGCGCCGGGGACGCCGGTACGGCTCTCGCGGAGATCCCGGATCTCCCGCTCAACCCGCTCCACCGCCGTCCGGGCCACCGAGCGCCGGTCGTGCTCGCCGTGGCTCGGCCCCGGGGCTGTGTCCGCGGAGGTGAGGATCCGGCTGATCGTCTCCATGAGCTCCGAGAACTCGGCGGCCGTGGTGGGCGCCTCCGCGATCCTGGCGGCTGCGAGCTGCCGCTGGAGGGCCTCCCACCGCTCCTTGGTCTCCCGCGCGCGCCCCTCCGCGTCCCGGATCCGGTGCTGGAGCTGCTCCGCGTGGCTCCCGCCGAGCTTCATGCTCCTACTCCGCGCGGCATCGTGGTCCTCGGACGTCCGCCGGGACTCGGCCTCGGCGTCCACCACATCGGAGTCCAGCTGCGCGATCCGCTGCGCGAGTGCCGCGGACTCGCCGCGCGCGAGCACGAGGCTGCGGTGCTTCTCGTACGGCAGCACCGCATCGGCGAGCTGGCGGACCGACTCTGCCTGCGCCGTCGCCGACTCGTACCGGACCGCGGCATCCCACAACCCGGCGAGGTGGTCCCGCTGCATCCGCAGCTCGACCACCCGGGCGTGCGCGTCCCGCAGCTCCCCGAACTGCTCCACCGCCGTGTCCGCGATCCGGAACGTGGCCGGCTCCTCCAGCATGTACTCGCGGAAGAGGTGGTCGAGGCTGTCGAGGTTTTTGGCGGACTGGGTGCGGTGGAGCAGGTGGAGCGCACCCTCGTTCGGGATCGCGAAGAGGTTGCGCATGCGGGAGTAGAAGCGGCCGTGCGAGGTGCCGGAGGTGACCACGGCGTCCGGCCAGTTCTCCTTCACCTTCCGCGTATCGAGGCCCCGGTGCACGTAGGGCTCGAGCTCGCGGAGGTCGATCGCGGAGCGGTCGAGGAGGTAGAGGCTGTTCACATCCGCCGACTGGCTGACGGTTCCCTTCGCGAACATCAGCCGGGCGAGCGTCACCGGCCGGCCCGGCTCCGACTCGTTCTCGTAGCGCAGGAGGATCCCGCTCCACGTGGCGCCCGGGCGGAGGAACTGGCTGACGATCCGGTCCTCGTCCTCGTCCGCCGCGCGGGACCAGGCGCCGCGCACGTAGCTCACGAGGGTGCGCTGGCCCACCCGGGGCCCGGATCCCTGGGCGGCCACGTTGAACTTCAGCCACCTGTCTGGGGTGAGCACGGCCGCGATCGCGTCCAGGAGGGAGGACTTCCCAGAGCCGGACGGCCCCGTGATGAGGTGGCCCTTCCGGGAGACCGGGATGCGGTAGATCCGGCCGTGGAACGTGCCCCAGTTGGCGAGTTGGACCTCGGCGAGGCGCCACTGCTGCTCCGCGGCGTTGCGGGGGAGCTCGAACAGGGTCTGCGCGTTCACTCGTCCTCCTCCGGCTGTGCCGCGGAACCCGGCCCGCCGTCCTTCCGTTCACTCTCGCTGTGGTCACCCGAGCCGACGACGAATCCCGGCCCGCCGTCCTTCCGTTCACTCTCGCCGGGGGCAGCCTGTCCGACGACTGAACCCCCGTCGTCGTCCCCCTCACCCGCTCCGTGGTCAGGTGACCGGACGACGGCGCCGGGCCCTCCGCCGTCGGCAATCTGGCGGTAGAGCTCGGTGAGGGAGCGGACGCGGTCCTCATCGATGAGGAAGCGGACCACGGGCGAGATCTCGGCGCGGTCGTCCCCCACATCGTGGATGACGCGAAGGCGGTTCTTCATGCGGCCCCAGGCGGCGTTGAGGTTGCGGCGGAAGGTGGCCTCGTCGCCGTCGCGGTAGACGGAGAGATGATCGAACACCTCCTCCTGGCCCACGATCACGCGCTGACCGGGAGAGGAGAGGAGGAGGCGGCGCAGGATCAGCAGCATGGCGGTGTCGATGAAGGTGAGGCTCTCGCTGCGCAGGGCGCTCGGAATGTCCGCGTCCGGCGCACGGACCTTGCGGGTGAAGGCGAACTCGTCCACGCGGTCGATCACGAGATCGAGGAAGAGATCGTGGAGGCGGGAGCGGATCACCGCCTCATCCGTGCTGAGGGCCGTCCAGAGGTCGGGCTGCAGACGGCCGGAGACGTAGGGGCCCCGCAGGAGGGCGAGCAGCACGCGGCGGGAGAGCGGGTGGAGGGTGCCCGAGTCCCCGGACCAGAGGGCGATGGAGGAATTGATTGAGTCGTCGGAGGTCTCGTGCGACTGGTGCGGCTCGGCGGCTCCCGCGGTTCCAACGTCCGCGGCGGCTCCCGCGGCTCCCGCGGCTCCCGCAGCCCACGCGGTTCCAACGTCCGCGGCGGCTCCCGCGGTTCCAACGGCCCCAGCCGTCCCGGGTCGCGCGTGTGCCTTCTTCATTCCCCCACCTCTCGGGTGAACCTGTGCCGCGCAACGGACGCAAGGCGAGCGACGCCGTCGCCCCCCTCCCAGCCGAGCACCTCCTGGAGCCCGGGCTCGGCGGACACCTCCCCGTACTTGGTGGCGAGGGAGAGCAGCCCCACCACGCTCGCAACACCCTGCGTGGCGGGGAAGTGCTCGAGGACCGCTCCCACACTGACCGGCCCGATGGCCCGGAACATGGCGTTCACGTTGCCGATCAGCTCGGTGAAGTCGATCTCGCTCTCGCGGGCGATCGCGGCCAGTTCCTCGAAGTCCACCACCTCCGGCACATCATCCTCAAGGAGGGATCCGGTGTCGAACTCCGAGGGGTCGAACGGCGTCACCTCGCCCACGCTCGACATGCGCATGGCCGAGAGTTCCAGTTCCTGGCCCACGTCCGCGTACGGGCGTATCCGGCCGCGCACCTGCACGGCCGCGGCAAGCGCCTCCTGGAGGAGGGTGCGCAGAGCGCGGTCCCGCCGGAACTCCTGCGAGTACACGTAGCGGCGGAGGCCGCGCGCAAACTCCGTCAGGATCTCGTGGATCTCGCGGCTGCCGCCGCGCATCTCGCTCTTCAGCTCCCGGAGTGCGCGGCGGGTGGCCGGCGGGAGGGTGACGGCGAAGTCCCGGCCGAGGACAGCGAGGATGTCCTCATCCAGCGCGGTGGACTGCTCGGGATCCCGGATGAGGGCGGAGAACGCGGCGAAGGTGCGGCCCTCGTCCGAGGACTCGATCAGGTCCACCCCGCGGAACACATCGTCCAGCACGGTGCTCTGCGCCTCCTCCGCGGTGAGGATGCTGGCGCGGAGCTCCTGGTTGAGCTCCTCGAACCGGGCCCGGACGCGGGCGAAGTCCGCCGGCAGCCCCTGGGCCTGGAGGAGCACATCCTGGACGCGCTCCCGCGCCCGGTCCTCATCGAGGATCGTGATCTCACCCTCGCGGATGCGGGCGATCTCCTGATCGATCCGGTCACGCTCCTGCTCAAGGGCCGCGAGGCGACGGCTGGAGTCCGGATCCGTGTCCACCGCGAGCTGGTGGAGGGCCGCCGCGAGGCTCACGAGCCGCGACTCCGTGACGGTGGTCTGTGGAGTGCGGAGCTGGTCGAGGATCCGGAGGGCATCGAAGCCGGCGGCCGAGAGTTCGTAGGTCTCGCCCCGCGTCTCGCCCGCTGGGCGGCGGATCAGGAAGCCGGCGTTCCGCCAATCGTCGCAGTACGCCTTCGCGGTCTTGGTGGAGAGCTCGAACTGGTCTCGGAGCACCTCCAGGTCCGCATCCATCAGCTCGTGGAGGTCCTCGGAGGCGAGGCGGAGCCCGGGGCGGCCGAGGTGCTCGCCCAGCGCAGCGGCGATGACCGCCACGTGGTCCGCGCGCAGCAGGTGCAGCGTGGCGCTCTCCGTGAGGAGGCGCCGGTACGCGAGCGCGGTGACGAGCGTGGACACGAGACCATCCTGCCGTGACCGGCTGACAGGAACGCAACCGGCGGTCGCAGGATGGGTGGGGGTACAGGTGTCGGCGGCAGTCTTGGTGGCCCGCCCACGCACGCTTCGCCGTCGAAACGGAAGGCCCCGCCAACGCACGCTTCGCCGTCGAAACGGAAGCTCCGCCGTCGCACCTTGGGCGCGCGCTACGAGTCCGCCACCGCGTACGGGATCACGCTGATCCCGCCAGAGACCTCCATGACGGCCCACTTGATCTGGTCCATTCGCTCGATCCCGTGGTTCTCGCGGCCGGCGGTGAGGATGTCATGCTCCGCGAGCCGGTACCGCCGCAGCGTCTTCGCGACAGGCTTCCCGTTGTCCACGAGCACCACGGGCACGGACTCCGTCATGCGCTCGAACCATTCGAACTTCCACGAGAGGTAGTCGAACACCCGGCTGATTACGAGCAGCGTGGTGATCACCACCATCGCCTGCACCACGGAGAAGTCCTCGCCGAGCATCGCCTGCGCGGTCGCCTCCCCGAGGATCAGCAGGATCACGAAATCGAACGTGGTCACCTGCGAGAGCGTGCGCTTCCCGGTCAGCCGGAACAGCAGCAACAACCCCAGGTACACGGCACACGCGCGCACCACAGCATCCATCTGGGCCTCCTACGGCAGCACGAAGGAACGGAAACTCGCGGATTCGCCGCCCACTGTCACCGTGCCGTCCAGCTCGCCGAGCTCCTGCGCGCGGAACTGGATGAACACCTGCAGGGAATCGGTGGTCCTGGACTGCGGCTCGGCCTCCGGATCGAACGCGAACTCCATCCTGATCCCGCCCGGGATCAGCACCTCCTCCGACGGCGAGGGCGAGACGCTCTGCCGGTTGATCCCCTGGATCCAGCTCCCGGTGATGTCCACGGTGATGGTCTCGTTCTCGCCGTCCGGTTCCGCCGCGGTGGGGGAGAGGGTGAGGGTGAGCATGTCGTCGGTCTCGATGTGGGAGATCCGTAGGTGTTCGACGACGACGGCGCCACCCCCGCTCTCGACCGTCTGGCCGCTCCAGGGACCCTTGCCGAGGAAACCGAGGGAGGCCGCGGCCACGATCCCCAGGAGGACCACGAGGCCGAACATGGTGAAGACGTGTTCCCGGCGCCGGAACGTGTCCGTCCCCCGAAGTTCAAGGGCCATACCCGCACCACCCCCTGATTGGATGTTCGTGCGGTGAGGCTACGCCGGGTGGGGTGAACCCGCACCCGGAGTGCTCAGAGGAAGATGTCCGGGAAGAGGTCCTCGTCCCTCGTGCCCGGCACGGCCGCATAGCCCGAGAAGTCTGTGACGCCCGATTCCTCCAGGACGTCCTCCACGATCAGCGTCTCTCCGGTCCGGCCGCTGCCGGTCAGCACCAGGTACGCCGCATCCGCATAGATCGCCGGCGTCCGGCTCCGGGCCATCACCAGGTCCCCGCCGAGCAGGTTCTGCACCGCGGCCGTGGCGATCGTGGTCCGCGGCCACAGCGTGTTCGCCGAGATCCCATCCCGCGCAAACTCCGCCGCGATCCCCAGCGTGGCCATGGTCATCCCGTACTTCGCGAGCGTGTATCACGTGTGCGCCCCCAGCCATTTCGGAGAAAGATCAAGCGGCGGAGAGAGCGAGAGGATGTGTGGGTTCGCGCTCTCCTTGAGGTGCGGGATCGCCGCCCGGCAGAGCATGAAGGTGCCGCGCACGTTCACGTCCTGCATGAGGTCGTACCGCTTGGCGGAGAGATCGAGCGAGCGTGACAGGTCGATCGCGCTCGCATTGTTGACCACCGCGTCGATACCCCCGAACTCCGCCACGGTGCGGTCGACGGCCAAGGCGATGTGGCCGTCAGTTCGCACGTCCCCGACGATCGGGAGGGCTGCGCCGCCGGCCGCACGGATCTGCTCCGCGGCCGTGTGGATGGTGCCCTCAAGGCGCGGGTGCGGGGTGTCCGTCTTCGCGAGGAGCGCGACGTTGGCGCCATCGGCCGCGGCCCGCAGCGCGATCGCGAGCCCGATCCCCCGGCTGCCGCCCGAGATCAGGATCGTGCTTCCGGCGAGTGTCCGCGCGCCCATGCGTCCTCCCGTGGTTGGGTTCCCGCGATGCTATCCGAGCCGGTCGAAGTCATCGAAGCCCCCGCCCGCCTCGTCCCCAACCCATAAAGGCCACGGCGGAGTTCTCCAACCCATGGAGGGCCCGGCAGAGTCTGCGGCCTCCATTCGCGCCTCGTCACGGCGTGGCGTGGCGCGGCGTCCGGTTCCGGTCGCGCGCGTCGGGCGCTGGACAACCACCGCAGCCCCGAGC
Source organism: Actinomycetales bacterium (assembly GCA_012513625.1). Lineage (GTDB taxonomy): Bacteria > Actinomycetota > Actinomycetes > Actinomycetales > Actinomycetaceae > JAAZBW01. Next base: position 8,278 of record JAAZBW010000235.1, read on the forward strand.
CGTGGGTTCCTCCTCGCGCGCGTGTTCAGGCGGCGGGGCG
>JAAZBW010000236.1 GCA_012513625.1 Actinomycetales bacterium
AAACAAGCCTCGGCCTGGTGAGCGAGTGGCTCGAGACGGGGCCTCGCTCCGGCTGGGAGGACCTGGCCGCCTGCCGTACGGACGAGGTCTCGGACCTCTTCTTCCCGCCGCGCGGCGGCTCGTGCCGCCCGGCCAAGGCGATCTGCTCGGCGTGCCCCGTGCGCACCGACTGCCTGTCCGTGGCCATGGCCAACGACGAGCGCGATGGCGTGTGGGGCGGGCTCAACACGGAGGAACGCAACCGCCTGGACTTCACGCTGCGTGCAGCGCACGCATCCTGAGGAGGAATCTCGATTAAGTGCACACGACGGGCGCGAACCCGGTGGGCCACCTGCCCCTGTGACGGGTGCCGACGGCTCGCTGCGCGCACCACGAAGTCTGCACGCCTCGGCCTCCTGCCCTCCTCGCGCTCCGAGCACGCCTGGGAGGAGATCGACCGGCTGCTGGCGCGCGGGTGGTCCACCACCGCAATCGCGTCTGCGAGCGGAGTTGCGCTCCCCACCATCGACAATGCCGTGCGGCTGCGCGAGCACAGCGGGCGCGCTTCCACCTTCCACTACGGCACGGCAGAGAAGATCCTCGCGCACGGGGAGCCCACCCGGGGAGAGATCTCCGCGGAGGGCTCCCGACGGCGGCTGCGCGCCCTGGCGGTGATGGGCTGGACGCTCGGGGAGATCTCGGAGCGCAGCGGGCTCCACCGCCGGACGCTCTCTGCCGTGCGGTCCGAGGAGGCCGAGCACGTCAAGGCGGAGACCGCCCGTGTGATCGCCGCGCTGTTCGAGGAGATCGGCATGGACTTCGGCGGCGCGGACGTGATCGCCCGCGAGGCCCGCGCAAGGGGCTGGATCGGGCCGCTCGGCTGGGATGACGTTGATGACCTCGAGGAGATGGGAGAACCCGTCGGATCCGAGGAGCCCGATCACATCGCCGTGGCACGGGTGGTGGAGGGAGGCGGCGCCGCGCAGGGGGCGGTGCCGCTCCTCCGCGCCTCGGAACAGGAGGCCGCGATCACGGCGCTCGCCATGCGCGGGCACTCCAATGGCGAGATCGCGCGTCGGCTGGGGGTATCCACCAGAACGGTGCTACGCCACAGGCACCGCTTGGGCTTCCCCGCACGCGCCGCCTAGCCCAAGCCGCCACCCCGCACGCAGCCGCCACCCCGGCACGCCACCCTCCCCCGGCGGGGCATCGTATACGACCGACACTGCGTGTTTCTGCCGAGACTGCGCGATTCCGAGGCTAGAAGTGTCGGTCTCACCAGAAAGCCGCAGTCTCACCAGTAACTGGCAGTTTCGGCGCCCTCCAAGCCGGAGGCCACCCCAGCGAGGCACGTACTCCGTAAGAGCCGGGGCCCCCCCCCGCTCACAACTCGATGCGGTTCTCTCCGAACTCCTGCGCGAACCGCGGCCCCTCCGACTCCAGTTCGGCCATGTACTCCGGCGCCCACTCCCCATACGCACGCTCGGCGAGGGAGTCGTTGGAGAAGCGGTAGTCGTTCGTGACCTCGGTGGTGCAGAACCGCGGGATCACGAGGTCCACCACGGGTCCGCCGCGCTCGCACTCCGCGATCACGAGGGGGGCGTTGGTGCCGGCAAACTGGTCGATCACCCAGCCGTCCTCCCCGAGCCACACCGAGTAGCGGGACTTCGCCAGCGTCACACCACCGCGCCGGCTCATCTCGAGGCCCACGTTGATGTCCAGTTCGCGTTCCGCCTCGTACCGCGTGCCGCCTGCAGATGGCCCCTTCGCCGTGAGGAAGCACGAGTCGAACTCCAGCTCGAAGATCTCGAGCGCATCCTCCGCACGCGTCAGCGTGGAGAGGGTCTTGCGCGCCGACGACGCCTGCAGTCGCACCCGCAACCCGTACCCCTCACTCGCGAGGAAGTACGTCTGCACGATCACCGCGGGCCGCTCCTGCGCGAGCATCTCGTGCGGCAGTTCCCGCACGAAGAACCGCCGCTCGAACTCGAAGTTCCCGTGTCCGTGCGATTCGCTCATATTGCTCACGTTAGTCGGGCCGCTGATTTCCGACGACGAGGCTCGCCCGCCGTCGATCGCCACGTCCCCTCAGGTGCCGCCCCGCCACCTCTGTCGAGCCCAGGTGTGAAGGGTTAAGTAGCGTCTGCGGACCCCAACCTTCCACGCTCCACGCCTTGTCCGCCTACGAACCCGGATGCAGGGCCACGGCGGCGTCGAGGACGCCGATGAGAGCAAGGTGGGCGGCGCCAGTAGCAGCCGGGGCATTGTCATCCGGTGCGGCGAGTAACTCGATCTGGATGTGACCGCGCGAGAGCAACCGATTCTCCAGCGCCTCCAGCACCGTGGGCCGCACCCAGGTAGCAACACGGCCAATGCCGGTGCCGAAGACCACGGTGGTGACGTCCAGCAGGTTGATGGCATTCGCGAGTGTCACGCCAAGAGCGCGCCCGGCGGACGCCACCGCGGCGAGTGTCCGCGCATCGCCGGACTGGAGTGCCGCGATCAACTCCGCGGCGGGCGCGTCCGGATCGAGGCCCGCAGCAGTGTGGACAGCGAACTTGCCAGCGAACACCTCGAGGCAGCCGTGGGCACCGCACTCGCACAGGGGGCCATTCGGGTCCACGAGGAAGTGGCCCAACTCGCCCGCCCAGCCGTGGTTTCCCCGGAAAACCTCGCCGCCGAGCACGAGGGCGCCGCCCACCCCCACGTCGCCGGAGACGTAGAGGAAATCACTGATTCCGCGCAGCGATCCCGGGGACTTGTACGCGGCCGCCACGGCCTGCAGATTGGCGTCGTTGTCCACGGTCACCCTCAGGGAATTCGGCAACCGGCTGCCCAGGTACTCCCTGATCGGGATGTTCCGCCACCCGAGGTTGGGTGCCACCCGGAGGATGGGCTCCGCCGCGCGGCCGTCAGTGAGGCCAGGGAGTCCGATGCACGCCCCCACCACGGTAGCTCCGGCCGCGGTACAGGTCTCCGCGGCCTCTGCGATCCGGTCTCCGAGCCGGCGGAGGGTTTCCACCGGGTCCGAATTCCGGAAATCGCCGGGCTCGTGGTGGTCAAAGATCACGTTGCCCGCAAGGTCGATCGCACGCACGGCGGCGTAGTCCAGGTTCACGGTGGCGCCGATCCCGGCATAGGTGCCCGGCGCAGGCGTGATGGGGGTGGCGGGCCGGCCGGGCTCACCGCTCTCGAGCACCTGCTGCTCCACCACGAGCCCGATGCCCAGCAGGTCCTGAATCAGCCGCGAGGCCGTGGACCGGGTCAGCCCCGTGGACCTCGCGATCTCGGCGCGCGAGATTCCGGACTCTTCCTCCATCACCAACTTGAGCACGAGACCGAGGTTGTGGATCCGCATCGCTGACTGGTTGGCACGCTCCTGCCAGCCCCGTTCCAACGGAAGTACTCGTTCCACCAGCGCCGTGCGCTCCGCCGCGCTGACTGGCGTTCCGTCCACCTGCCCCGTTGACACGTCCAACTCCCCTTCCACGCGCGCTCAATCACGCGCTCCATGCGCCATCCGTAGCGACCACCATGTATCGAGATCGCATTCAACTATTGACGCTAGCGCATCCGAGGGGTAAGTTTTGAAGAACAACAAAAGTTTGGGAGTGAAATGCGTTCACCTGTCAAAGACGACAAGTTCTCATTCGGACTCTGGACCGTGGGCTGGCCCGCCGCTGATCCGTTCGGCTCCGCCACGCGGGAGACCCTCGCGCCCTGGGACTACGCCACCAAGCTGGCAGAGCTCGGCGCCTGGGGTATCACCTTCCACGATGATGACGTGGTGCCCTTCGGCTCCTCCGATTCGGAGCGCGAGCGCATCAACGATCGCCTCCGCTCCACCTGCGAGGACGTGGACCTCGTGATCGAGATGGTCACCACCAACACCTTCACGCACCCCATCTTCAAGGACGGCGCCTTCACCTCGAACGACCGCTCCGTCCGCCGCTACGCCCTGCGCAAGATCCTCCGCAATGTGGACCTCGCCGCCTCGCTGGGCGCCAGCACATTCGTGATGTGGGGCGGCCGCGAGGGCGCGGAGTACGACTCCTCCAAGGACTACCACGCCGCCTACTCCCGCTACGCCGAGGGCATCGATACGGTGGCCGGCTACATCAAGGACCGCGGCTACGGCCTCCGCATCGCGCTCGAGCCCAAGCCGAACGAACCGCGCGGGGACATCCTGCTCCCCACCGTGGGCCATGCCCTCGGTTTCATCGCACAGCTCGAGAATGCCGATATCGTGGGCCTGAACCCCGAGGTGGGCCACGAGCAGATGGCCAATCTCAACTACACGGCCGGGATCGCGCAGGCCCTGTGGCAGGACAAGCTCTTCCACATCGACCTCAACGGTCAGAAGGGCCTCAAGTACGACCAGGACCTGGTGTTCGGCCACGGTGACCTGCTCTCCGCGTTCTTCACCGTGGACCTCATCGAGAATGGTTTCCCGGGCGGCGGCCCCCGCTACGAGGGTCCCCGCCACTTTGACTACAAACCCTCCCGCACGGAGGGCCTCCCCGGCGTGTGGGAGTCCGCCAAGGCCAACATGGAGCTGTACCTCACCCTCAAGGAGCGCGCGGCCGCGTTCCGCGCAGACCCGGAGGTCGAGGAGGCCCTGCGCTACTCCGGCGTCTACGAACTCGGCGAGCCCACGCTCGGCGAGGGCGAGTCCCTCGAGGACTTCCTCGCCGACCGCTCCGCGTTCGAGGACTTCGACGTCCGCACACCTGCCGAGCGGGACTACGGGTTCGTACGCCTCCACCAGCTCGCCGTCATGCACCTCACCGGGGCGCGCTGACTCTCACGACCCCTCCCCCGCCGCCCTTCCGAGCAGAACGCAGCCCACCCCGCCGCCACGGCGAGCTAGAAGGCGAGCGAGACAGGGCGGCGGGAACCACACGCAGAGAAGGGAGCCGGAAAATGGCACTCGTGGCGGGAATCGACTCCTCCACCCAGTCCTGCAAGGTGGTGATCCGGGACGCCGCCACGGGCGCGCTCATGCGCACCGGCAGCGCCCCCCACCCGCACGGCACCGAGGTGGATCCGGACGCCTGGTGGGAGGCCCTCCTCGCCGCGATCGGTGAGGCCGGCGGGCTCGAGGACGTCTCCGCACTCGCCATCTCCGGCCAGCAGCACGGCATGGTCGCCCTCGACGCCGCCGGCCAGGTGATCCGCGACGCCCTCCTCTGGAACGACACCCGTTCTGCGCCCGCCGCGGCCGCCCTCATCTCCGAGCTCGGCTCGCTGCGCGGTACGGGACCCGACGACGGTGCCCGGGTCTGGGCGGAATCGACCGGTACCGTTCCCGTCGCCTCACTCACGGTCACCAAGCTCCGCTGGCTCGCGGATGCGGAGCCGGAGAACGCCGCCCGCGTGGCGGCGGTGGCCCTCCCCCACGACTGGCTCACGTGGCGCCTCCTCGGCGGCCCCGCAGTCGGCCTCGAAGCGCTGACCACCGACCGCTCCGACGCCTCCGGTACCGGCTACCTCGACCCCTCCACCAGCGAATACGACCGCGAGATCCTCTCCCTCGCTCTCCGCCGGGACACAGGCGAGGTGATCCCCCCCCGCGTCCTCGGCCCCGCCGAACCCGCTGGGGTGACCCCGGACCAGCGCGGGGGCGACGGCGGAACCCACCCTGCGTCGTCGGCAATCCCGGGTGGGATCGTGCTGGGGCCCGGCTGCGGGGACAACGCGGGCGCGGCGCTCGGGCTCGGGATGGTGCCGGGCGATGTGACGCTCTCGTTCGGGACCTCGGGAGTGGTCTCGGCCGTGACGTCGCGGCCGGTGCGGGATCCGAGCGGGCTCGTCACGGGCTTCGCAGACGCAACCGGGAACTACCTGCCGCTCGCGGTCACGCTCAACGGGGCGCAGGTGCTGGACGCGGTCCGGACGCTGCTCGGGGTGGGCCACGCCGATTTCGACCGGCTCGCGCTCGCCGCCGAGCCCGGCGCGGGCGGGCTCACGCTCGTGCCGTACTTCCAGGGCGAGCGGACGCCGAACCTGCCGGAGGCGAGCGGCTCGCTGCTCGGAATGACGCTCGCGAACACCACGCGCGAGAACCTCGCGCGCGCCGCGGTGGAGGGGCTGCTGGCACTGCTCGCGGATGGGCTCGATGCGGTGGCCGCGCAGGGCGTGCCGGTGGAGCGCGTGCGCCTCATCGGGGGCGCGGCGCGCTCACGTGCGCTGCAGCAGATTGCGCCCACCGTTCTCGGCCGGCAGGTGCTCGTTCCCGAGCCCGGTGAGTACGTGGCCGACGGCGCCGCCCGCCAGGCCGCCTGGGTCCTCACCGGCAACCTGCCGGAGTGGGAGACGTCGCCCGCCGCCGTGGTGGACGGCCGCGCGGCGCCGGAGGTCCGGGCACGCTACGGAGCGCGCGCGGGCCTGTACGCCAGGCGCCGATGAACCCCTGATACGGGGCAGCGGGGGTACGCCCACTTGGCCGGCCCGCGCCGCGCCGTCGGCAAGAAGGGGCGACGGTGAGTGCCCGGGTGCGTGGGCGTCGCGGGTTACCGGAGGATGCGGGTCAGGTGGACTCGCGGACCACCACGCGGCTGCTGGACGGTTCCGGAGCCGTGGCGGGCGCCTCCCCAAGATCGAGCATCGCGAGGATGGAGGCGATCACCAGCTCGATCGTGGCCTCCGCCCGGTTGTCCACGGTGGTGAGCGGCGGGTTGGCAAACTGACCGACAGTCGCGTTGTCCGCCCCGATCACCGCCATGTCCGCCGGCGCCCCGAGCCCGTGGGCGCGGAGGCCGGAGAGGACGGCAAGCGCGTGCGTGTCATCAAGAGCGGCGACGGCGGTGACGCCCGCCTCCCGCCAGATGGCAACGGCGTCCGCAGCTGACTCGGGCGTGAGTTCGAGTTCCACCACCACGGGCTCGGGAAGACCACGCTCGGCGCAGATCCGGCGCAGTTCGGCCGTGCGCGGTGCCGCGAACTCGTCCAGCCGGCGATCGGTGGTGCTCGCGAAGCCGAGATGGCGGTGGCCGCGCTCCACCAGGTGCTCCACCTGGACACGGACGGTGGCGCCCTGGAAATCGTCGTACAAATTCACGTCCTGGCCGTCCGACTGCACGGACAGCATGGGGATCTGGAGCATCCGGATGGGATCCATCTCCTCCTGCGTCACGCGCGCGAGCGGCACCACAACCACGGGGTCCACGCTGGCCACAAGGTTCGCCACCGAGAGGTCCTGGCGCTTGCGACGGAAGATGACCGAGTAGCCGTGGCCCTCAAGAACAGTCCCGATCCGGTCGATGAGGTGGGCGTAGACCTCACTGATCACCGCGTCCGGGAGGATGAGGAGCACAAGGTCGGAGCGGCCGAGCCGGAGCGTCCTCGCGGAGCGGGAGGGGACGTAGCCGAGCTTGGCGACCGCCGCCCTGATGCGGTCCTTGGTGGGTTGGGAGATCGTCTGCCCCGGAGTGCTGTTGAGGACATAACTGACGGTGGCTTGTGAAACTCCCGCCATCTTTGCCACATCACGAACCGTTGGCCTTCGAGCCACGCTGCATTTCCTTCCCACGGCCGTACTGCTCGGCCGCTGACGGAGCCTGCCCTCTTCCCCACCCATTTCGGTATACCGAATACTAGTCTCTCTCGCTCCGAGAGGCTAAATCGGTCTCATTCCCGTGTTCCACCATTATCCCGCAACCGACGCTCAGCGCCCGGGGGAGGCGCCCGCGCGCCGCCGCCCGCCCCCGCAGGGAACCCGCGCGGACCACCTAGGCTGGATCGGTGCTGATCCTGCTCTCCCCCGCAAAGACGTTCGACCTGCACCCGGCCGGCGCCCGCTCCGGCGGCGAGGGCCGCTCCCCCCACCGCATCCGGCCGGACATGCTCACCACCCCGCGCCACCTCGAGCACAGCGCGGAACTCATCGAGGCGCTGGAGAACCTCAGCGTGGCTGAGATCGCCCGCCTGATGGACACCTCGGACAACCTGGCCGCGCAGGCGCGCGAGTACGCGAACGACTTCGAACTCCCCCACACCGCCGCCAACTCCCTGCCCGCCGTTCTCGCATTCCACGGCGAGGCGTACCGCGGCCTCGCCGCCCGCGACCGCCTCGGGACCCGCGATCTCACCGAGGCGCAGAAGACCCTCCGCCTCCTCTCCGGCCTCTACGGCCTCCTCCGCCCGCTCGACCTCATCCAGCCCTACCGCCTGGAGATGGGACGCCGCCTGGAAACCGCGCGCGGCACCGGACTCCACGCGTTCTGGGGCACGCGCATCACGGACCTCGTCCGCGCGGACCTCCTGGCCTCACCCGGCGATCACACAGTCGTGAACCTGGCCTCGGGGGAGTACGCCTCCGCCGTTGACCTCGCAGGACTCGCCAAGGAGGGCGTCCACGTGGTCTCGCCGCGCTTCGAGGACGAGGACGCCCGCGGCCGCCAGACGCTCATCACCGTCTACGCGAAGCGCGCTCGCGGCGAGATGGCCGCATGGCTCATCCAGGACCGCGTCCGCCGCGCCTCCCAGCTCTCCGGGTTCCGTTCCGGGGGCTACCAGTTCCACGACGACGCCTCCTCACCCTCCGTGCCCGTCTTCCGCCGCCGCTTCGCTGACCGCCCGTAGGAGGGCGGGACTCTCCGGGCGCCCGCCCGCGCCGCGGGGCGATGGTGGAACAATTGGGTGCATGGCACGCACCACCGGTCAGCCCCACCGCCCGACTCCGGCTTCCGCCTCGCCCGCACCGGCGGCGGCCTCGGCGCCCGCACGGGTGAGGGAGGAGTCGGAGGGTGGGCCTGCGTCGTCGGGGACGCCGACCCCGGTGACAGGGCCCGCGGAGGGTGGGCCTGCGTCGTCGGGGAAGAAGCGGAAGAAGACGCGCGGACGGGTCACGGTCCCCACCGCGCAGGCGATCCGGGACGCGGCGGAACTGCTGCGGCCCGTGGTGCGGAGGACGCCGCTGGAGCTCTCGAGCCGGCTCTCGAACCGGGTGGAGCAGGCGGTGTACCTGAAGCGTGAGGACATCCAGGTGTGCCGCTCGTACAAGGTGCGCGGCGCGTACACGTTCATCGCGGCGCTGCCGGAGGAGGCGCGGGCGAAGGGGGTGGCGTGCGCGTCCGCAGGGAATCACGCGCAGGGTGTGGCGTTCGCGTGCCGCAAGCTGCGCATCCACGGCAAGGTGTTCCTTCCGGCCACCACGCCGCGGCAGAAGAGGGAGCGGATCGCGGATATCGGGGGCCGGTGGATCACGCAGGTGATTGGCGGCGAGGCGTTCGACGACGCCGCCCAGGCTGCGGCGGAGTACTCGCGTGAGTCGGGAGCCACGTTGGTCCCGCCGTTCGACGATGCCGCCATCGTGGCCGGTCAGGGCACCGTGGCGCTCGAAATCCTGGACCAACTGCCGGAACCGCCCCACACGATCGTGGTGCCGGTGGGCGGTGGCGGGCTGCTCGCGGGGGTGGCGCTCTGGGTGAAGACCCACGCGCCCGCCACCCGGGTGATTGGCGTGGAGCCGGAGGGAGCACCGTCGCTGCGGGCGGCGCTCGAGGCAGGCCGGCCGGTGAGCCTGCAGAACGTGGAAAGCTTCGTGGATGGGGCGGCGGTGCGCCGCGTGGGCTCGGTGCCGTTCGATGTGGTGCGGGACCTGGTGGACGCGGTGGTGACCGTGCCCGAGGGCGCCGTGTGCACCGAGATGCTGGATCTGTACCAGACGGAGGGAATCATCGCGGAACCCGCGGGGGCGCTGGCCACGGCCGCCCTGCGTGGGTACCTGCCCGAGGTGCCCACGGGGCCGGTGGTGTGCATCGTCTCGGGCGGGAACAACGATGTGTCCCGATACGCGGATGTCCTGGAGCGATCGTTGGTGCACGAGGGGCTGCGCCACTACTTCCTCGTGACCTTCCCGCAGCAGCCGGGCGCCCTGCGCTTCTTCCTCGAGGAGGTGCTCGCCGAGGGCGAGGACATCGTGCTGTTCGAGTACGTGAAGAAGAACTCGCGGGAAACCGGACCCGCTCTGGTGGGTATCGACCTGGCGGCGGCGTCCGGGCTGGAGCGGCTGCTGCAACGAATGGATGGCAGCCCGCTGAAGATCGAGAAGTTGGCGCCGGACTCGGCAGTGTTCGAGTTCCTCCTGTAGGCCCCCTTCCGCCGACTGTGTGGCTGCGGGTCCACCCAAACCCCACCGACTGTGTGGTTGCGAGTCCGCACAAACCCCGCCGACTGTGTGCCTTGGGTTCCACAAAGTAGGTGGACCGGGGTGGCGGGGGGCGTAGATCCCCCGCGGGATGAGTCGCTGCCACCGGCCAGGGCAGTGGAGTCCCCTAGCGTGGTGTATCGGTAGCGCGGTGGTCGTGTCGCTCACCAGGTGAGTGACGGTCATCGTGTGATCCTTCGAGTGATCTCTGACAACCGACTCGAAAGGACTGTTCACGAT
>JAAZBW010000237.1 GCA_012513625.1 Actinomycetales bacterium
GTGGGGGAGCGCGCCGAACAGGGTCATCAGCAGCTCCGACTGCCCCTGCCCCTGCAGCCCGCCGAGCCCGATGATCTCGCCCGCACGGGCGGTGAGGTTGATGCCGTGGAGGCGGGGTCCGGCGAGCCCGCTGACTTGCAGCGCGGTCTCCTCCGTTGCCGCCGACGGCGGACGCTGGGCTGCGGCCAGGGTCTCACCCACCATGAGGCGCACCAACTCGTCCGGGCTGGTGGCATCCATCTCCACGGTGGCCACGGCCCTGCCGGCGCGGAGAATGGTGGCGCGATCGCAGATCTGGAAGATCTCGTCCAGGCGGTGGGAGACGAACAGCACGCAGGCGCCGGCCTCCCGCGCCTCGCGGACCAGCTCGAAGAGGAGGTCCACCTGGCCGCGATAGAGGGAGGCGGTGGCCTCGTCCAGGATCAGGATGCGGGGTTTGCGGAGGAGCACCTTGCCGATCTCGATGAGCTGCTGCTGGCCGGCGGAGAGCTGATCGAGCGGGGTGGTGAGCGAGACCTTCGGGCCGAGGGCGGGGCGGAGCCGCTCGAGGATCTCCCTCGCCTGCGCGCGGCCCTGCCGGTGGTTGAGCACGCCGAACCTCGAGGGCTCGCGGCCGAGGAGGAGGTTCTGCTCCACCGTGAGCGTGGGGATCACGGAGAGCTGCTGGTAGACGGCGCCGATCCCGATGCGGTCCGAGTCCAGGGGGGAGGAGAGGTGGACGCGCTCGTCGTCCACCGTGAGGGTGCCGGAGTCCGGGCGGACCGAACCGGCCAGGATCTTGTTGATGGTGGATTTCCCGGAGCCATTCGGTCCGAGCAGGCCGTGGACCTCACCCGCACGGGCCTCGAGGTTTGCGCCATTCAGGGCCACCACGCCGCCGTAGGTCTTGACCACGTCGCGAACCTCGATCAGGGGCACGGGGTGGATCCTCTCGGGGAAGGTGAGTGGAACGGGGCCGGGGCGGCTGGGGAGCAGGGGCGGGGAGTCGAGGCGCGGGATTGGCGGGGCGCGGGGGGTGGTGAGTGGTGCGGGAGGTGGCGCGTCGTCGGGGATGGGGCGAGCACGGGAGGCGAGGGAGTGGACGGGGCGCGGCTTGCATGGGGATCGCGCGCCCCGTCCTGGTAGGGGTGCCCCGGTGCTACTCGAGGAGCTCGGCCGCCTGATCGCGGGTCAGGATCGAATCGAGCACGTAGTTGTCACCCATGTCCTTGTACTGCTCCCAGACCTCCGCGAAGTTCGCGTTGGTGATCGTGGGCTCCAGATCGAGGACCACGTTGTGGCCGTCCGTGAGGGAGGAGTCCTTGAGGGACTGGCCCTGGAACATGGCCATCGCGATGTGGAGGGCGGTGGCGCCGGTGCCCGGAGGGTTCACCACGGCCACGGACTGGAACTCCTCGTCCTGCTCGCTCCACAGCCGCATGAAACCACCGCGGGCCTCACCGGACATCACGATCTCGTTCTGCTTGTCTGCCGTGATGAGGGCCTGCAGGATCCCGAAGCCCATGCCGTCCTGGGTCCACACGCCGTCGATCTCGGGGTAGGTGGCGAGCAGCGTGGTCATCTGCTGCTGGCCGGTGGTCTGGTCCCAGCCGCCGTCCACGATGGTGAGCACGTTGACGCCCACCTCATCGAACTCGGCCTCGGCCGCAGCCCAGCGGGCCTCGTTCGCGGGGTGGCCGGAGATGCCGTTAACCACCACGATGTTGCCACCCTCGCCCACCTGCTCGGCCACCCATGCGGCCGATTCGGCGGCCCAGGCGCCCTGGTCGATGCCCACGTTGATCACGGACTCCGTGTCCACCGCTTGGTCGATCGCGAACACGAGGATGTCCTGATCAGCGGCCTCCTGGAAAACGGCGTCCAGCGCCGTGCCGGAGTTGGGGTTGATGATGATCGCATCCACGCCCGCGTTGATCAGGTTGCGGACCTGCTGGATCTGGCCGTTCACGTCCGTATCCGCGTTCTCGAGCATCAGATCGTTGAGGGTGCCCTCCTCCTGATACTCGGCGGCCGCCTCCTCAATGTCATCGATCATCTGGGTGCGGTACTCCGAGCCCACGAATCCATTGGAGACGCCGATGGTGAAGGGGCCCGCCGCGGGCTCACCCGCGCCGCCGGTCTCGCCCCCTGCGGCGGTAGTGGTGGAGCTTCCTCCGCCGCCCACGCTGCTGCACGCGGCGAGCGCGAGAGCTACTGCGGCAACGGCACCGAGGCTCGCATGACGCTTGTTCCTCATACCATTTCCTCCTTGAAATGACCCCCGCCGCGTGGAGTTGTGACCTTATTTGCAGACTGCGACGAAGTGGTGTGATCCATGCTACAAGGCGGCTGGCCGGAGGGAAACAGGCGCGCCCGATCCGTTATGCACCCGTTAGTTTCCCGCCCCACCTCTTGCCCTCCTCTCGCCGACTGTGTGGCTAAGGTTCCGCAAATCTCCCATCGACTGTGTGGTTGAGTTCCTGAAAATCCCGCATCGAGTGTGTGGCTCCATCCCCCCGACGGGGCTGTTGCCGATCTGCGTCGCTACGTCGACGCCCGGCTCGCCTCTCCCCATCCCCTCCCGTCAGGCTGTTGCCGATGTGCGTCGCTACGTTGACTGTGTGCCGTAGGCCAGGCCACCCCAACGACACATGAGTGGTGCCCACAGCCGATCCCCATCATGGGTGTGACAAGCACAGCCGCTATTGACCATCGGTGCGTCACCACGTAGATTCAATCGTAGATTGAATCGGTGACTTAGATCGGAGTGGACATGGAGTTGAGTGGCAAGCGAATCATCGTCACTGGCGGAGCGCAGGGCATCGGTGCGTCAGTAGTTCGGGCGTACGCAGGTGCGGGAGCGACCGTTGCTGCGATGGATCTCCAGGCAGAGCAGGGTGCGGAAGTTGCTACCGCAGCCAACCAGGCTGGCCCAGGTACCGTGCGGTTCTACAAGGCAAATGTCACCGACCGGGCGGATGTCGAGGCGCAGTTCACGCAAGCAGCCACCGACATGGGGGGTCTGGACGTACTCGTCAATGTGGCGGGAGTCCAGAGGTTCGTCACCCCTGAGGATGTGGACGTCGATGCGTTCCGCTTCATCTTCGAAGTGAACGTCTTGGGGACTATGAACACGAATGGCGTGGCCTACCACCTGATGAAGCCGAACGGTACGGGAAATATCATCAACTTCGGCTCGGAGGCAGGGCTCACCGGCGAGATCAACAACGCCGTTTATGGCGCGAGCAAGGGGGCCGTACACACGTGGACCCGGACTGTTGCGCGGCAGTGGGGACCGGACGGTATCCGCGTCAATGCGGTACTTCCCTACATGGTCACTCCTATGTACCTCAACTTCCGCGAGAACATGTCGCCCGAGGACCTGAAGCTTCATGACGAAGAGACGAGAGTCAGCATCCCGCTCGGAGGGAAGTTCGGTGAGGCGGACGCGGATCTCGCCCCCGTCATGATCTTCCTAGCCGGGGACGGAACGCGTTACATCACCGGACAGATGTTCCCTGTGGACGGTGGGCTGATCTCAGTTCGCTGACAAACACTCCACAAGCTGTGCCATTTACGGGGGAGGTCGCAACTACGGCCTCTCCCGTAAATGGCTGCTCCCACTCGGTCGCGCTCAGCCTTGGCGCCGTGGCTCTGTCAACGAGGAACAAATCGAGCCACCACGGACTCGGTGAAGAGTCGACCCACCGCCGGATCATCGAGGTCTACCTTCCATATGGCACGCAGGCGCGAACCTGCAAGGTGGGGAAACGCTAGACAGCTGATCAAATTGAGTGCCGCCACGTGGGCGGCGGTGTCGTGGTATTCCGGGTAGAGCTCGCGGAACGTGGAGGCTACGGCAAGTATTCCTTCTTCCTCGATGTACCGCATCCAGTCGCCGTAGACGTCGAATGGCGCCTCCCGCATCATCAGGTCTACCGGATTCCTGACTATTTCCGGATTCTTACGGCACGCCTCGGTGAAGTCTGCAATGAAGGTGGCGAGACGCTCTGCCGCAGGAACATCCAGTTCACCCAGTCGGTCGTAGGCAGCCCGCAGTTCCCCGGTCATCGCTCCAAGCGCCTCGTTGATCAGGCCTTGTTGCGAGCCGAAGTGGTAGCTGATTGCGGCTACGTTGACGCCGGCGAGCTCGGCCACACGTCGATTTGTCAGAGAATGTATGCCCCCGGCGTTGATGATCCTGAGGGCGGCTTCTATCATGCGCTCTTTTGTGCTCCGCATCGTCTGAACGGTCCTCCGTGGCGGCGTGACTCGAAATGGCGAATACTGAGTATTCACCCCCAGTATGGCGTGGTTATGATCCGATCTCGACATCCGCAGGACCCCTGGTACCGGTGGCAACCACGCAGTGAGCGAGTGAATCACACAGTCGTCATGAGTGGATCGAAATTTTGGGCACACAGTCGACGTGGCGGGGCTAGGAACTAAACCACACAGTCGATCGCGATGTGACGAAACCCAAACCACACAGTCGGCGAAGATGGGCGGGTCAGTCGAGGAGTTGTTCCAGCGGCCCGAAGGCCAGTTGCGCGCCCAGCGCTGCGCCCAGTACGGCGCCCGGCAGCTCTGTGGACTCTGGCAGGAACTCCGGCACGTGGATGACCCGGCCGGTCAGTCTGCGCCGGAGCTCCAGGCCCACGTACTCCGCGATCGGTGCGAAGTAGCCGGCCAGGATGATCACATCGGGATTCACGAGCGCGCACACGTTGATCAGCGCGAACGCGAACTCGTCCAGCACCTGGGAGGCCAGCCGGGCGGCCGCCGGATCCCTGGCCGGGAGCTCCACGAGCAGCTCGCGCCACACGTCGCCGCCGGGATCCAACTGCACTCCCGCCGCCGTGGCCCGCTCCCGCACCGCCTGCGTCCCCAGACGCGACTCCAGGTCACCGAAACCGGGGTAGATGTGCTGCACCGATTCCAGTGAGAGCAGCATCCGCCCGATCTGGCCGGAGGCCCCGTCCGCCCCCTCCCACAGCTTGCCGTCCACCACGATTCCGGACCCCACGCCGTCGAACACCGCGAGCGCGAACAATGCCCGCCGGTGCCGGGCCGCCCCGAACCGGGCCTCCGCGATGGCGATCAGGTTCGCGTCGTTGTGCACGGCCACCGGCACGTCGAGTCGCTCGCGGAGGATGGGCCCCAGGTTGACCCGGTTCCAACCGAGTGCGGGCGCGAAGTCCACCATGCCGTTGCTGTCCACGGGCCCCGGAATCGAAACGCCCACCCCGAGCAGTCGCGTGCGGTCCGGCCAGGCACGCACGGCTGCGTCCACGGTGGTGAGAGTGTGCTCGAGCCGTTCGTCCGCTGTCAGCCCCGGGCCCACCGGAACCTTCTCGCGGGAGAGGACCGCCCCGGACAGGGACACCGACGCAACCTCGGTGTGGTGATCGGCGACGTCGACGACGAGGCTCGCGGCGGCGTCGTCGGCGAACCTGACGAGGGTGAGGGGGCGGCCGAAGGTGCGTTCCGCCTCGGACTGGTGGACGAGGCCGGCGGCGGCGAGCGCGGCGACCGTCCGCGAGACCGTGGCGAGGGAGAGGCCGGTGCGTTCGGCGAGTTCGGCGCGGGAGAGGCCGCGCGCGTAGGCGATTTCGGCGAGGATGCGGCCGCGGTTCGCGCGCGAGATGGAGGAGGTGCTCACGGTCGCGTGGCGTCCGCGAACTCGTACATCCCGCCGATCCGTAGCGCACGCGAGTCCGCCGAGTGCCCGAACGAGTCCGTGCGCGCGATGGGGATGTCCGTGTCCACCACGTCCGCCACGATCTGGTCCAGCGCGTCCGGGCCGGAGAGCCGCCCGAGGCGGGTGAACTCTCCGAGCAGCACGCCCGCGCAGACCTCGAACGCACCGATCAGTTTCAGCTGCGTGAGCATGGAGTGCACGGTGGGCGCGTCCGAGGACAGCGCCTCGAGCGCGAGGATCCGGCCCTCGAGCGGAGGGAACAGCTCCGTGCCTGCGAGCTTGAGGAACGCGTTGAGGTTCCCGCCCACCATCGGCCCGCCCATCGCATCGCCCTGCAGGAACCGCACGCCCTCCAGCTCGAAGAGGCCCTCCCCGCCGCCGCTTCGCCCGCCA
>JAAZBW010000238.1 GCA_012513625.1 Actinomycetales bacterium
GGACGGTGCCGATGGACGGCTCCCCGGTGGAGGCCGGCGAGCTGCTCTTGGTAGGAGGTAACGGACACAAGGGAGGTCAGTTCGATTCGGCCCGTGACGCCGTTGAGGACCTGCACGCGTGGACGGCCGCGCACTTCCCGGGCGCCGAGCCCACCCACGCGTGGTCCGCACAGGACTACCAGGCGCTCGACCGGGTGCCCTATGTGGGACCAATGCCGCGCGGAGGGGACCATATCTACGTGGCCACGGGATTCGACAAGTGGGGCATGACCAACGGCGTGGCCGCGGGACTGGCGCTCAGCGCGCAGATCCTTGGCGGGCAGATGCCGTGGGCGGAGACGCTCAAGACGAGGTCCACCACCGCGGCCGGAGTTGGGGAGGCAATCGCGGTCAATGTGGACGTGGCCGTGAACCTTGCGAAGGACTGGGTGAACGCCGAGCTGAACGCGCTGCCGGAGGAACCGCCTGCGGAGGGCGAGGGCGTGGTGGGCCGCGGCGCGAACATGAAACCCGAGGGCGTCTCCACCGTGGACGGGCTCACATGCCGGGTTTCCGCCATCTGCACCCACCTCGGCGGTGTGCTGCGGTGGAACAACGCGGAAAGATCCTGGGACTGCCCGCTCCACGGCTCCCGGTATGACGCCCGCGGAGCGCTCCTCGAGGGTCCGGCGGTCACGGACCTGAAGGTGCTGGAGTAGGAACAGGCGGCGGCTGGCGAGCGGTCCGCACCATGCCGAACCCGGTGCGCGATATCCCGGAAAAAATTGCTCGGATCAAAGTGCATCCAGATGGGGCACTTCGGCAGAAGTAGGGGGTGTAAGCACAGACCGGCCCACAGGGGGCCGAGAACGAAGGGACACCCCAATGCGCACCACCCGCATCCTCGCCGCCACCTCCGGGCTCTTGCTCCTCGGAATGGCCGTTCCCGCTCAGGCGGACACCAACGACGCCCACCTCTCCGTGCTGCACGGCGTTCCCGGGCTCACCGTGGACGTCTACGTCAACGGCGATCTGACCCTCGACGACTTCAAGCCGGGTGACCTCGCCGGGCCCCTCGAGCTTCCGGCCGGGACCTACTCGGTGGCACTCACCGCCGCGGACGCCGCGGACGCGAGCGCACCGGTGCTCGGCCCCATCGATCTCCCGCTCGAGGCCGGCCGCAACTACACGGCCGTCGCCCACCTGGACGCCGATGGCAACCCCACCGCGAACCTCTTCACCAACGACACCTCCAGCCTCGCGGCCGGTGAGGGTCGCCTCACGGTCCGCCACGTGGCCGCCGCTCCCGCGGTGGACATCCTCGCCGGCGGAACCGCGGTGATCACGAACCTCGCGAACCCGGACGAGTCCACGCTCGAACTGCCTGCCGGCACGGTCTCCGCTGCCGTGGCCGCCACTGGCACCACTGACCCGGTCCTCGGACCGGCGGACGTGGAGGTCAAGGACGGCGTGGCCACCATCGTCTACGCCTGGGGCAGCCTTGAGGACGACAACCTCGCCCTCGCGGCCCAGACCATCGACGGCCTCGGCTCGGCGCCGCACGGCGTCCCGACCGGGCAGGTCGAGGTTGTTGAGAACGGCAACGGAATGGTCCTCGCTGCAGGTGCCGGCCTGGCCGCGCTCCTCGCGTTCGGTGCGGTCACCCGCCGCCTGGCCACCGCTCGCCAGTAGTCATGCGATCCCGCACCGCTCTCGTGGCGGTGGCGGCTCTCCTCCTCGCGGGCTGCGCCTCTCCGGCGCAGCCCGCAGGGGCACGTTCCGCCCCGATCACGGCCACGATCCCCGCCTACACCGAGACGGCTCCGGAAACGGACACCGGCTCTGGCCAGGCGGCCACGCCCGGTCAGACCGACCGGGCCGAGCAGACCCCCGCACGGGAGTTCGCATCCCCCACCAACCCGCTCGCCGCACGGGGAGCCTCGGTGGAGGTGCGCTCGGCGGACCTGCCGGCACCCACCGTGGTCGAACCGCCGGTCCGGGTTGTGTATCCGGCGGTAGGGGCGGACATGCCGGTGGACCCGGTGGGAGTTGCCCCTGACGGTCAGATGGAAATCCCCGAAGATGCGCTCGTGGCAGGGTGGTACCGCTTCGGTGCCGCACCGGCGGACGAGGCAGGCTCGGTGGTGGTGGCGGCGCACTCCGGCTCGTACATCACCCCGCGGGGGCCGATGTACGACCTGCGTGACTCTCGCACGGGAGACCGGGTGGAGGTGCACGGCTCGGACGGGAACGTGACGGAGTACGAGGTGATTCAGGTGGAGCAGCTGGGAAAGGTGACGATAGACTTTGCGAGCTACTTCGACCGGAGCGGAGAGAGGCGACTCGTCCTGATCACCTGCGGTGGCCGGTGGGATGCCGAGGCGCAGAGTTACGACGACAACATCATCGTGACCGCTCTCCCGGTAGACAGGTAGCCCCGGATGAACGGCGTTGCGAGTGGAGGTGGTCGAGGTCGAGACTGCGGTCGATTCCCTGGCTACCGAGTTCGCGGCCGGGCACCCGGAGGCAATGCGAGCGGCGTATGAGCGGCACTCTGCGATGGTCTACACCCTCGCGTTACGGGCGCTCAACAACGCCGGGGATGCCGAGGATGTGGTCCAGCAGGTATTCGTCTCGGCCTGGCGTTCCCGTTCAACTTTCGACCCCGACCGCTCTGCACTCGGTGCGTGGCTGGTGGGCATTACCCGCCGAAGGATTGCGGACGCCTACACGGCCCGCACCCGGGCCCGCCGGGACCTCGACGCCCTGGCAGCGGTCACCGATGAGGATCCCGCGGAGACGGGCCTTGATGCAGCAGTGGTCACCCGTGTGGCCGTGGGCGCGGCGCTCGCGGCCCTGGGATCACCACAGAAGGAAATAATCGAGTTGGCGTACTTCTCGGATATGCCACACGCCAACATCGCCGAGCGTCTCGGGCTCCCGCTCGGCACCGTGAAATCGCACATCACGCGGAGCCTGAAACGACTACGAAGCTCATTGGAGGTGAGTGAAGGTGCATCTGACTGACGAGCAGTTCGCCCTGCTCACCACGGACCAGGTCGACTCCCTGCCGGCCGAGCTCGCTCTGCACGCCGAGTCCTGCCCCGAATGCCGGGTGGAGGTGGAGGCGTATCTGGCGGTGGCCGATGCGCTCCGCAACCCGGAGCAGCTGCAGCAGCCCCCGCAGGACGTGTGGGCGCGCATCGCGGCCGAGCTGGGAGACGAGATCCAGGGTGCGGTGAGCCCCGACGTCGAGAGTGGCCCGACGGCGGCCCCGACGACGGCGGCCCCAACTACGGCGGCCCCAACTACGGCAGCCCCTACTACGGTGGGCGACGAGCAGACGGGGGCCGAGTCCGACGTCGCGCCCGTGGTACCGCTCCGTCCGCGCGGAGGTGGTTCCGACGGACGGTGGGTGCGGCGCCTCACGATGGCGGCCGCTGCGAGCTTCGCGCTCGGTGTGGCGGCAACGGCGGGCATCTCCGAGTGGCTGAACCGTCCCCAGAGCGAGATGGTCCAGGCGGTTGGGCTGGAGCCGCTGCCCGGGTGGACCGAGGAGGGGACCGCCACGATCTACCGGATCGACGGGGAGCTGCGGCTCGTGGTGGACATGCCGGAGACGGAGATCGACGGGTTCCGCGAGGTCTGGCTCATCGACCGTAACGTGGAGCGGCTGGTCAGCCTTGGTGCCATGACGGGGGATCGCGGCGAGTTCACGATCCCGGACGGGCTCGACCTCAACGAGTACGTGATCGTGGACGTCTCCCGCGAGCACTTCGACGGCGACCCCACGCACAGTGGGGACAGCATCGTCCGCGGTCAGCTGTCCTGACGGCCTCCGGGCACCGGTAGACCGCCGTTTACCCGGCCCGGCCGGGCGTTCGTCTCCTCGGTGTGCTGGCGGCGCCGCGTCTCCGAGCGGAGCCGGATCAGGATGGCGCCGAGCAGCACCACCGCTGAGGCCACACCCGCGGCGATAGCGGTGGCGGTGGACTGGATTCCGTCGCCGTCCAGGCGGCCCACGGTGATCCAGGCGAGTCCCCACGCCAGGGAGAGGGCGGGCGCAATGCGGCCGCCGCTGCCCCATGCCGTGGCCAGGCCGATCAGGGCGGCAACGGCGAGCACGATCCCGGAGAGGAGATCCTGATCGAGCCCGAAGCCGTCAAACCCGGCGGCGCCGAGGACGGCAGCGGTGTTGGCCACCGTGGCGATGGTGATCCAGCCGAGGTAGAGGCCGAACGTGCCGTCCGTGATGATCGCGTCCACGGTGTTGCGCGGAGGGTTACGAACGAGGATCGCGAGCACCCAGCCGAGCACTCCGAGGAGGATCACGATCACGGCGAGGCTCACCTCGAGCCA
>JAAZBW010000239.1 GCA_012513625.1 Actinomycetales bacterium
GTGGCCGAACCGGCCGAGGCGGCCCTCGCGATCCTGGGCGAGGCCGGCTTCTCGCCCCGGGTGGATCAGCGTTTCGACGATGACGTGCCCGTGGACACCGTGATCTCAACCGATCCGGAACCGCTCACCCAGGTGAAGCGGGGGGCCACCGTGACGGTGTATGTCTCGCTGGGCGTCGAGATGCTGCCCATGCCCGAACTCCTGTCACTGACTGCCGCCGAGGCGGCCGAGGCCGTCCTCGCGGAGGGGTTCCCCGAGCCCACGCTGAGTGAGGACTGGAGCGAGACCGTGCCGGAGGGCGGCGTCATCTCGGCCACGGTCGAGGGGGCGCCCGTGATGGCGGGCGAACCGTACGACCACCGGAGCGTGGTGGAGATCGTCGCTTCCCGGGGGCGCGAGCCGGTCACCATCCCGGAGCTGGTGGGACTTCCGCGTGACGAGGCGGAGACCAGCCTCGAGGAGGCGGGTCTTGCGGCCCAGTTCGGGCAGGCGGAGTACTCGGAGAGCGTGCCCGAGGGCGCTGTGATCCGGCAGTCCCCACCTGCCCACGTGGAGGGCTCGCCAGACAACATCCAGCTCTACCGGGGGGACACCGTCACGCTCGTCCTCTCCCTCGGCATGCCCTACGTGGAGGTGCCGGACATCTTCGGCAAGACACCCGCCCAGGCCGAACAGATCCTCCGGGACGCGGGGCTCGTGCCCGATGCCGACTACTGGTTCGGGGGGGTGCTCAACACGGTGCGGTTCCAGGACCCGCAGGCGGGGGAGGCGGTGCGTCGGGGTAGCACCGTCGCCTTCACCGTGCTCTGACCGGAGACGACTGTGGCCCGGGTTCCCCCGGGCCACCCGCCCTCCTGCCGACCGACTCCGTTATGAGATGTGGCCGGCGGGGTCCGCCGTGAAGGGCTGGCCGATCTCGTCGAGCAACTCGCGGAACCAGGGCTGGAACACGTCGAACGCCTTGTGCCCGGCGATCCGCGGGAAGGCGATCACGGCAAGCTCGTTGCCGGCCTCCTCATCGTGCCCCACCACGCCCGGCTCCCCGGCGAGGCCCGCCTCCACCGCGCGGTCCACCATGGTGCGGATGAGCTCGAGGTCCTCCTCGTTGGCGCGCGAGGAGCGGGAGAAGTAGCCGGACTTCTGAACCATGACCTTCTCGGCGCCAAGGCGCTTCGCGAACTGGTCGGCGAACCAGGCGCCGGGATTGATCGAGTCGAGCCTCACGTGGCCGAAGGCATCGCGTGCGACCTCCTCACCCGCCTCCTCCATCTCGTGGATGATCTCCGGCACCCCGGCACCCTCGGAGATGAATATGTTGACGTTGCCCACCTCATCCATGATCTTCTTCAGGCGGACCGCCTCGCTGTCGAGGTTCGGAGCCATCTCGGGCACGTAGAGGGCGTGGACGTCCCAGCGCTCCCTCGAGAGGCCGATCGAGGGCACCCACTCCTGGGATCCGAGCCACTCGCGGTACCTGCGGGTACCGGCGGCCGCAAGCCAGCCGCAGTTGCGGCCCATGATCTCGTGGACGATCAGCATGCGCGGGTTGGAGCGGTGCTCACCCACGATGTTCTGCGCGAACTCTGCTGCCTCCTCAGCCGCCGTGATGGCGCCGAGCGACTGGCTGATCGGCACAATGTCATTGTCAATGGTCTTGGGCAGGCCCACCACCACGAGGTGGTGCCCGTTGTCCTCGAGGAACTGTGCGAGGTCCGCCGCCGTCGTGTTCGTATCGTCACCGCCGATGTTGTGGAGCACGTCCACGCCGTCCTTCCGGAGCTGGTTCGCCGCCACCTCGAGGGCATTCTGGCCCTCCTCGATGAGGCCGCGGGCCACGAGGTCCCTCGTGTTCGTGAGCTTCACGCGGGAGTTACCGATCGGACTGCCACCGAACCGCTCCAGCACCGGCGCGTTGGCGCGGGCCGCCTCGTCCACCACGACGCTGCTACCAGTCAGCAGGCCGTGGTAGCCGTGCTGGTAGGCGATGATCTCCACCTCCGGGGCCACCTCTGTGTACCGCCGGATGAGGCCTCCCACCGCGGCGGAGAGGCAGGGGGCGAATCCCCCGGCAGTGAGCAGGGCGACGCGCTTGACCATGGTGAGCTCCTTCAGACACTGGGGGGACGTCCGGGCCTCAGTCTAGGCGCTCGCGCGTCCCTCCAAACCGGGCTCCGGACCCGTCTCACCGTCCCCGGCCTCCACATTTCCTGCCGGATCCTTCTCCAATTCTCCCGCCACGGCGCCCTCCTGGGGAGCGCCCCTGCCCTGCTCAGCGCTCTCGTCGGCGAGCGCGTCTTCCCCTGGATCGCCCTCCTCCGCATCCAGCTTCTCCGCGACCCGGGCACGCCCCTCGCGGAGTTCGTCCTCGGTGGGCTCGGGCACCTCGAGTGCGGGCACGGGCCGGCCTCCAGGGGCGCCGATGCGTCCGGGCAGAAGTTCAACGCCCACCTCGGCCTTCTTCGCCTCGGTGAGCCGCTGCTTCATGCTGGCGGCGTAGACGTCCACGTACTCCTGGCCGGAGAGGCGCATGATCTCGTACATGATCTCGTCCGTGATGGAGCGCAGCACGAACCTGTCATTCTCCATGCCCCGGTAGCGCGAGAAGTCGAGCGGCTCCCCCACCACCACGCCGATCCGGTGGATGCGCGGAATCGCCTTCCCGAGGGGCTGGGCGATGTTCGTGCCAATCATCGCCACCGGGATCACGGGCACGCCCGATTCGAGCGCGAGGCGGGCCACGCCCGTCTTCCCGCGGTAGAGCCGGCCGTCCGGGCTGCGGGTGCCTTCCGGGTAGATGCCGAACATCTTGCCCTCGTCCAGCCGCTTCAGCCCGGTGTTGAGCGCCGCCTCGGACGCCTTGCCCCCGGAGCGGTCCACCGGGATCGTGCCCACCCCGCGGAAGAACGCGGCGGTGAGCTTTCCCTTGAGGCCCCGGCCCGTGAAGTACTCGCTCTTGCCCATGAACGCGAGCTCCCGGCGGATCATCAATGGCAGGAAGAACGAGTCGATCACCGCCAGGTGGTTCGAGGCCATGATGGCCGCGCCCTCCTCGGGAACGTTCTCCTCGCCACGGATCCATGGCTGGTAGAACAGCTTGAGCGCTGACCCCAGCGTGAGCTTGGCGAAGGTGTAGAACACGTCGGGAGCGTCCTTCGAGGGTCTCGTGGTGCGCGGATGGATCGGCCACCACCCTACCGCGAACGTGGCCTCGTCATAGGCTGGCGCCATGACACGCAATCCTCGGGGTCCCCGGGGCGAGGACAACCTCGGCGACGACGAATTCCTTGCCCGATGGCAGGA
>JAAZBW010000240.1 GCA_012513625.1 Actinomycetales bacterium
CCCACCTCGTGGGGCCCGGCGGAGGGGTGTGGGGGGTGGAGCGGATCCCGGAGTTGCAGGAGGGGGCGAGCTCCGCCGTCGTGCACTGGCCGTGGGCCGAGGTGCGCCTCGCGCACGCCGAGGTCCTCGGACTGCCCGAGCACGGGGCGTTCGACCGGATTCTGGTCTCTGCTGAGGCGCGGCGCGAGGTGCCGGAGGAGCTGGTGGCGCAGCTCGCGATCGGCGGCGTGATGGTGATTCCGGTGCGCGGGCAGATGCTGCGGGTGGTGAGGCGCGAAGCGGGCGATCCGGAGATCACCCGCCACGGCTGGTACACGTTCGTCCCGCTGGTCACGCCCTGAGGGGAGCGGACGCCGACGGCGGCGCGGGGGGCGGGTGACGGGGGCCGGGTGACGCGAGCCGGGGGAGGGGCTGGGTGACGGGCGACGCGGGGAGCGGGTGACGCAGGCCGGGTGACGCGAGCCGGGTGGCGTGCTGGGTGACGGCGACGTGGGGGGCGGGCTGCGTC
The DNA here is from genome assembly GCA_012513625.1 of Actinomycetales bacterium. GTDB lineage: Bacteria > Actinomycetota > Actinomycetes > Actinomycetales > Actinomycetaceae > JAAZBW01. The sequence goes on from JAAZBW010000240.1 coordinate 509, forward strand.
GTCGGGTCAGTGACGGGCGGCGGTCCAGGGGACGAGGGCGAGGCCGCGGTCCACGGCGGCGCGCGTGTCCGCAGCGGCGGTGGAGGTGGCGACGAGGCCGTAGACCATGCGCTCGGTGAGGAGGACGCGCTCGGTGGTGAGGTCCGCGGGGGCGAGCCCGGCGGCGCGGGCGCGGGCGAGTGGGGCGTCGATGAGGGCTTCGAGGCGGGCGGTGCCGGTGTACTCGGGGAGTTGGAGGCGTGCCTCGATGGCGATCTCCACGAAGGAGGCGGACTCGATGGTCATGACCACGAGCCGGTCCCACACGCGCCAGAAGGCGAGGGGCTCAGGGTCTGCGGAGATGGACTCGAGCTCGGTGAGGTTCTCCTCGAAGACGGCGAGTGCAACGTCCAGCTTGGAGGGGAAATGGCGGTACATCACGGCCTGGGCAACGCCGGCCGCTCGGGCGATCGCGGAGAAGGGGATGCGATAGCCCTCCTCAGAGAAGAGTCTGCGGGCGGCATCAAGGAGCGCGGCGCGGTTCTCTGCGGCGGCGGCGGGGCCGCGGTTGGAAGCAGCCCCTGACTTCTTGACTCGCGACCCTGATCCCGGCATCCTTGAATGGTACCAACCGGACAAAGTTGTCCGGTGAGTTCCATTGACTGGACAGATCGACCCAAAGGAGTGCCAGATGGCAGAGAACGCCGCCCACAAGTTTGACTACGAGTTCGATGTGGTGGTGGTGGGCACCGGGGGCGCAGGTTTCGCCACGGCCCTCGGAGCCGTGGATTCCGGTCTGAGCGTCCTCATGCTGGAGAGCGGTGAGAAGTGGGGCGGCAACACCGCCATGTCCGGTGGCGGAATGTGGCTGCCGAACAACCCGCTCATGCAGCGGGACAGGGTGGGGGACTCCCGGGCGGAGGCCCTCGACTACCTCGAGGCCACCATCGGGGATGGCTACCGCGCCACCTCGCGCGAACGCAAGGAAGCCTTCGTGGACGGCGTCGACGACTTTGTCCTCACGGCCGAGAAGCACGGCTTCCGGTTCGCGCGCGCCACCGACTACCCGGACTACTACCCCGAACTCCCGGGCGGCAAGATCGGGCGCGCCATCGAGGTGGAGCCGTTCGACGCCAAGGTGGTCGGCGAGTGGGCCTCGTCCATCAGCGCCCCCGCGCTCCTCGGCGCCAATACCGATGACGTCTGGCTGCTCGGCCGCGCCTGGTCCACCTTCGATGGGATGGTGCGCGGCGCCTCCGTGGTCTTCCGCATCCTCGGCGGCGCGATCACCGGCAAGAAGCTCGCCGGTATCGGCGGTGCGCTGGGCTCCGCGTTCATGAAGGCCGTGGTGGTGGATGGCGGTGGGAGCCTCTGGCTGAAGTCTCCCCTCGAGGACCTGATTACCGACGACGAGGGCCGGGTTATCGGAGTCCGTACAGTTCGCGACGGCGCGCCCGTGACGGTGCGGGCGCACCGGGGCGTGATGCTCGCAGCCGGCGGCTTCGACCACAACGTGGAGTGGCGCCGGAAGTACCACGGGATCGACGGCTTCTCCTCCGGTGCTCGCACCAACACCGGGCGCCCGATCGAGCTGGCCGAGAAGGTGGGCGCCGCGCTGGAGCTTATGGACGATGCGTGGTGGGGCCCGTCGCTGGCCGCAGTGGAAGGCGGGGAACCCTCGTTCGTGGTGGGGGAGCGCTCGATGCCGTACTCGATCATCGTGGACGGCCAGGGTGCGGGGGTGAGCAACGAGTCCGAGTCCTACGTGGACTTCGGCCACCGGATGCTGGAGCACAACAAGGATGGTGACTACTGGCTGGTGGCGGACGCACGCCATGCGCGCCGCTACCTGCGCACCTTCGCCCTCGACCCGCGGGCGATGAAGGCGATGCGGCAGCAGGGCATCGTCCACTCCGCGAAGACCCTCGCGGATCTCGCAGGCGCGATCGGCGCGGACGCCGAGGTGCTGAAGCAGACTGTCCAGGAGTTCAATGGCTACGCCCGCTCCGGTGTTGACGGGAAATTCGGCCGCGGCAACTCCGCCTACGACCGCTACTACGGAGACCCGACCGTGTCTCCCAACCCGGTTCTCGGCCCGATCGAGAAGGGACCGTTCATGGCGTACAAGCTCGTGATCGGCGACCTCGGCACCAAGGGCGGCGTGCTCACGGACACGGAAGGCCGCGCGCTGCGCGAGGACGGCTCCGTGATCGAGGGCCTCTACGCGGCGGGTAACAACTCTGCCTCCATGATGGGCCGCACCTACCCGGGTCCAGGCTCAACGCTTGGCCCGGCCACGGTGTTCGGCATGCGCGCGGCGCGGGACATGGCGGGCGTCCGCGTCTCCTGACCCTGCAGACTCGCGCGCGCCGGGCCCACCTCGCAGGGGCCTGGCGCGCGCGGGGGTGTGGCCTGGCGCGGTGCCAGCTCGACGCCCGCCCAAGCGTCTCCGGCGCTCTGTACTCCGCCGCCGCCCGCCCAAGCGTCTCCGGCGCTCTGTACTCCGCCCGCCGCCCGCCGCCCGATTCTCGGCTCGTCGCTTCAGCGAGACCGACACTTTCTTCCGAGGCAGGTACTTTCTGATGAGACGATCAGATTTAGAGTCGGGATCTGTTGGTCTCGGAAAGAACCGGCAGTCTCGGTCGTATATGACCGGATTTCGATACGAATTCACCTCATACGGCAACTACCGCGGGCCCACATATCCAGCCCAGCGCGTCAGCGCGCGAGAAGCAATGGCCGTGGCGTGTATCGGCGGAGGGCGTCGGCACCGACGCAGCGTTCGAGCGCCTTCCGGCCGGCATCGATCGTGGCCACGTCCTCCTGGATCAGGTGATGGGGCCGCTTCCCGGCCGAGATCAACAGATCGTCGCGCCTCTTCTCCTGCATGAATGCGCTTCTGCCGTCCCGGGTGTCGAGGTTGTATTTCGCCAGACCGTCGTATTCGAAACCGAGCTTCAGGATCTCGATCCACAGATCGGGGTAGAAGTGTTCTTCCTGCACCGTGACGTGCTTCTGCGCGATGGGGGCCGGGAGTCCAAGTGCCAGCAGGATCCACCGCATTTGGGATTCCCCGGGTGACTCCGCAAGTGGGTTCGTATAGAAGAGAACGTCGCGTGCCCGCCGCACTCCGCGCTGGCCAGGGATCTCGTCAAGACGCTCCATCAGCCGTCTCTGGATGGGGGCCGCATCCGCCTTCGCCTTCTCACGACGAAAGCGGGACGAGTTCGTGAGGCTCCGGAGAGCAGCATCGGTGACCGGCAGCGATTCCTGAGCCGGCCGGAACCGCGCCATATCCAGCATTAATCGCTCCCGGGTCACCACACGGATGCCGTGGGTCTCGGAAATTTCGGAGTCCGGGACTCCGTGCGCATACCGGCGTATTACCAGATCAGAGTCACTCCGGGCGGTCCGGCCCCGGACGTGGGTGCGGCGCTGGCCGCCGGTGCGTCCGGTCGCAATGTGGACCTGCTCTTGCGATCCGATGAGCGGCAGGCCGTGCAGGAGGGCCGCGGTTTCCATCGTCATCAGGTGGCTCGGGTTCATCTGAAGCACCCAGAGCGCTCGCGCGAGCCCGATCATCCGGGCACGTTCCCACGGCTTCCACTGATCGTCGGTTTCGAGGTAGGCGCCGCGCGCTATCCGGAGCAGGCCAGGGTCCGCCTTCCACTTCTCCACGTTGTGCGCCCGACGCGTCACAAGACGCGCGCGTGCCTCCTCCAGCTCCTGGCCCATAGCTGTCATGCGGGCACTCTGGCGAATGTCGGCGCATGCGGCGGCGGGGACCCCGGGTAATTGTGGAGAAAAGTGCGCCGACAGTCCCTGTGGATGTCGTCAGGCGATGGTGACGGGGCCTGCGGGGGAGGCGATCTGGATCAACGAGGAGCAGCAGGACCTCTACGGATACGAGGGCACCGATGGCCAGAGGCCGGACCCTCGTCTGATAGTCACGGCGATCCGTCCCAGCACGGATTTTTCCGCGGACCGTGCGTTCCTCGAAAAGTTCGGCGTCACCGCCGACCCCGGTGCGAGCGAGTGGTGGATCGGCATGCGCAGCGGGGTCGGGGTCGTGGGGATCCACCGCCCGCACGAGGGGTGGCAGGCGGTGCTCGAGGACGAGGATCCCCGGTACCGTTACGCCCTCGTGCGCCTCGGCTTCGAGACTGCGGAACTGCTCGAGGAGCTCCGCGATCGGCTCGTGACGGGCAGTTACGAGGCCCGGCTCGTGGTGGAGGACGTCGGACCCAAGGTGCACGTGCTGGACCCGGACGGCCAGGAAATCGAGATCCATCCGGCGCCCCCGGCCGTGGGTTGACCAGGTCCCCGACGGCGGAACCCACCTTCCGCCAGCGCCGCACCCTCCGCAGCCGTGTGGTCCTGCCGGACGGCGGAACCCACCTCTCGTCGCAACCGCATCCGCAGCAGCCGTGTCGGCGTTGACGCCGGACCGGGCGGGTGACTTGATGGAGGCATGACCCGCACCCGCCACCCCGGCCGCCACCCCGGCCGCTATCTGCCCGGTCGCCGTCTCGCCGCAGTCCTCGCACTCGCCCTGGCGGGTGCCGGGATCGCCGCGTGCGGCCCGAGCGAGCCGCCCCGTCCGGATCCGCAGGCGGCGGCCGAGGCGCTCGCCAGCCAGCTCACCAGCGGCGCCCTGGATCCGGGACTGTTCGCCAGTCCGAACGCCGCTGAGAATCTCGAGTCCCTCCTCGGTGACCTCGCTGAGGTGGAGCGGACCGTCGTGGCGGGTGAGGTGCTCGAGGAAGGCGAAGCCCCTACTGAGGCTGCAGCCGCAACCGCCACCGGGGCCGCAACCAACGCGCCCCGCTCCACTCCCACGCCCGCCGGCGCTGCCCCCACCGCAGCCTCC
>JAAZBW010000241.1 GCA_012513625.1 Actinomycetales bacterium
CTACGAGGATCTTGGAGAACATGGAACTCCTTGAAGGGGTGGAACGTGGGTTGGAGCCGCGTGTGAATCCTCCCAGCGGGCCGGATCTAAAGCCAATGCTGCCCACGTGGCGTGCATCGCAGTGGACACGTACAGCCGAGGACGTGAGGGAGTACGTGGGCGAGCGAGCGCGAGAGCGTGAGGGCGAGGGGGCGTGTTGGCCGGTGGGCTACTCGGCCGGTGCGAACTCGGCGATCACCGGCACGTGGTCGGAGGCGCCCTTGCCCTTCCGCTCGTTGCGGTCGATCTCGGCGCCCACCGTGGCGCGGGCGAGCGCCGGGGAGGCGTAGACGAAGTCGATCCTCATGCCCTCGTTGCGGGGAAAGCGGAGCTGCTGGTAGTCCCAGTAGGTGTACTGCTCGGGCACGAAGCGGCGGGTGACCTCCTCGAATCCGGCCTCTCCAATGGCCCGGTAGGCTGCGCGCTCCGGCGCGGACACATGGGTCTTTCCCTCGAAGAAATCCATAGACCACACGTCCTGGTCCTCCGGGGCCACGTTCCAGTCGCCCACGAGCGCCACCCGGGCGTCGTCGTCGGCGATCCAGGAACTCCCCGCCACCCGCAGCGCCTCCAGCCAGGCGAGCTTGTAAGCATAGTGCGGATCGGCCAGCTCGCGTCCGTTCGGGACGTAGAGGGACCAGAGGCGCAGCGCGTCCGGGCCGGTCCCCACGGTGGCGCCGAGCGCGCGGGCCTCGGTGACGGACTCCTCGCCCCAGCCGGGGGCTCCCGGGAAGCCGAGTTCCACCTCGGTGAGACCCACGCGGGAGGCGATCGCCACGCCGTTCCACTGGTTCGTGCCGTGGAACGCGATCTCGTAGCCGGCCGCCTCGAACGGCGCCGCCGGGAAGAGCGCGTCCTTCACCTTGGTCTCCTGCATGGCGAGCGCGTCCACCTCAGAGCGCTCGAGGAACGCGAGCACGCGGTCCAGGCGGGTCCGGATGGAGTTCACGTTCCAGGTGGCGATACGCATGGGGCCACGGTAGTCGAATGCAGCGGGGCGACGGGTGGCAGGGCACAATGATCGCCATGCGTGAGAACGGACCACAAACCCCAGTGCCCGTGCAGCCCGAGCCGCACCGCCGCGGTGGGGTGCGCCGCCGCGCCGCCGCGATCGCCGCCGCCGCGGCGTTCCTCCTCGCCGCCTGCTCGGCCGGCTCTGGCAATGGCACCGGCAACGGCTCCGGCAGCGGGGACGGCACCGGCAGCCCCGGCGCCGACGCCACCGTCCGCATTGGCCTCGCCGCCGTCCCCGCGAATCTCGACTTCACCACCACGGGCGGGGCCGCGATCTTCCAGGCGCTCGCGGGCAACGTCTACGAGGGCCTCGTGGAACTCGACTCCGACGGACAGGTCCAGCCGCTCCTTGCCACCGACTGGACCGTGAGCGAGGACGGCCTCCGTTACACCTTCACCCTCCGTGAGGGCATCACCTTTCATGACGGCGCCACATTCACTGCAGAGAACGTGAAGTTCTCCCTCGAGCGGCTCGGCGAATGGAGCGCCAACACCCCCGGCAACCTCGCCGCCATCGAGAGCGTGGAGGTGGCCTCGCCCACGGAGGCCACGGTGGTCCTCAGCGAGCCGGACGCCCACCTGCTGTACTGGCTGGCCGGTCCGCTCGGCGCCATGTTCGACCCGGATTCGGTAAGCGCGCTTGCCACCGACGCCAACGGCACCGGCCCCTACACGTTCGGCTCCTACACCAACGCCGTACGCATGGTCCTCGAGCGGAACGAGGAGTACTGGGGTGAGCCGGCCCAGGTGGCCAGCGTGGTCCTCACCTACTTCGCGGACTCCAGCGCCGCCGCGAATGCGCTACGCACCGGCGGCGTGGACGCCCTCTTCCAGGCCGAGGCGTACGACCAGATCGCCAGCCTCGAGTCCAGCGAGGACTTCGTGGTCACCACCGGTTCCACCCCGGGCCTCGTGATGATGGCGCTCAACGCGAATCGCGATGCGCTCGCGGACCCGCGCGTCCGGCAGGCCATCATCCACGCGATCGACAAGGAGGCGGTCCTCGCCGCGGCCACGAGCGGCTATGGCACCGTCCTGGGCGGCCCCACGGTTCCCACGGACCCCTTCTACGTGGCGGAGGAGCCCTACCCGTTCGATCCGGAGGCCGCCCGCGCGCTCCTTGCCGAGGCCGGCGCCGAAGGCCTCACGCTCACCTTCACCGTGCCCAACCGGCCCTACGCCCAGACCGCTGCCCAGGTGGTGCAGTCGGACCTCGCCAAGGTGGGGGTCACCGCCCGCCTCGAGATCCAGGAGTTCCCGGCCGTCTGGGTGGAGCGGACCATGGGCCTCCAGGACTTCGATATGAGCGTGGTCCTCCATGTGGAGCCCCGCAGCCTCACCAACTACGGCAACCCGGACTACTACTGGAGCCATGACAACCCGAATACCCGGGACGCCTTCGGCCGCGCCCGCGCCTCGCTCGACGACGACGCGTACGTGGCCGCCATGCGGGAGGCCGTCACCTCGATCGTCGACGACGCTGCGAGCGTCTGGCTCTACAACCCGCCGAACATCGTGGTCACCCGGGCTGGCGTTGAGGGTCTGCCGGTCAACTACACCGGTGTCGGCATTGATTTGGGGAACCTGAGCGTCGCGGCGGCAGGTTGAGCATGACGCCGTAGCCGCGTCGCGACGGGGAGTCCCGCATTCCGGGGGAGGATAGACCGCATGGTGGTGGCCTTCCTCCGGCGCACGGGTGTGCTCGTGCTGACCCTGGCTGTTGCGTCCCTGCTCGTCTTCCTCCTCCTCGCGATACTCCCGGGTGATATCGCGCGCACGCAACTCGGGCTCGATGCCACCGAGACGGAGGTGGAGGCGCTCCGCGAGGAACTCGGCCTGAACCGCCCAGCGCCCGTGCGCTACCTCACCTGGGTGGCGGGGCTCCTGCGCGGGGACATGGGGATCTCCTACGCCAGCCGCACCCCGGTGGCACCCCAGGTGTTTGATGCGCTCCAGGTCTCCCTCATCCTCGTGACCGCGGGGATCCTCGTGGCCGTGGTGGTGGCGCTGCCCCTCGGTACGCTCGCCGCCCTCCGGCACGGCCGCCCCACCGGAGCGATCGTGGGCGCACTGAGCCAGGTGGGCATCGCCGTCCCCAGCTTTGTGGCCGGTCTCCTGCTGGTGGCCATCTTCGCGGTGGGGCTCGGCTGGCTTCCCTCCGGCGGTTGGGTGGCGCCCGCGGACGACCTCTCCACGCACCTGCGCCACCTCGTGTTGCCCGCCCTCGCGCTCGGGCTCGTGCGGGGCGCAATCCTCGCGCGCTACACCCGCGCCGCGGTGCTGGACATCCAGCGGGAGGACTTCATGCGCACCGCCCGCGCGAAGGGCCTCACCTCCGGCCGCGCGATGGTGCGCCACGGGATCCGCAACGCCCTCATCCCCGTGGTGACGGTGACCGGCGTGGAGTTCTCCGCACTCATTGTGGGCGCCGTGGTGATCGAGACCGTGTTCGTGCTCCCCGGGCTGGGCTCCCTCCTGCTCCGCTCGGTGGCCAACCGGGACCTCATCCAGGTGCAGGCGATCGTGATGGTGATCGTGGCGCTCGTGCTCCTCGTCAACTTCCTGGTGGACCTCGCCCACACGGCCATCGATCCCCGGCTGAGGAGGCACGCATGACCTCACTCCCCGGTGGCAGCCGCCTCGTGGCCGTCATGACCAGCGCGCCGCCCCGGCGGCGCCAACGCCCGAACGTACTCCTCGTGGTGGGGGCAATCCTGCTCGGCCTCGTGGTCCTCACGACGCTCGTCTCGCTCGTGTGGACTCCGGGGGACCCGATCACCACGAACCCCTCAAACCGGCTCGCCGAGTCCTCCCGCGAGCACTGGCTCGGCACCGATGGCGCCGGCCGGGACGTGGCGAGCGCCCTCATGGCCGGCTCCCGCATCCCCCTCCTCGTGGGAGCGGGCGTGGTGGCCATCTCCTTCGCCATCGGCGTGCCCTTCGGGATGCTCTCCGCCATGGCAAGCCGCACCACGGGCACGTGGCTCATGCGGTGGAACGACATCGTCCAGGCCTTCCCACCGCTCCTCCTCGCGATCGTCCTCGCCGCCGTCATCGGCGGAGGCACCAGCACCGCCATTCTCGCCCTCGGGATCGGTGCCTCGCCCGGCGTGGCGCGCGTGGTGCGTGCGGGCACCCGCCAGGTCCTCAGCCGCGAGTACGCGCTCGCCGCCCGCGCCGCCGGGCGTGGCCCGCTGTTCGTGGCCGTCCGCCACGTGCTCCCCAACATCCGCGGCATCCTCATCGTCCAGGCCACGGTGGGCTTCGCCCTCGCGGTCCTCGCGGAAGCAGCCCTCTCGTACCTGGGCCTCGGGACCACCCCGCCCACGCCGTCGTGGGGCTGGATGCTGAAGGAGGCGCAGGGGGCCGTGTACGCCCGCCCCCTCCTCGTGGTGTGGCCCGGCATCGCGATCGCGATCACCGTGCTCGGCCTGAACCTGCTCGGCGACGGCGTACGCGACCGTTACGATCCTCGACTCGAGGGGGAGAGGTGAGCGCCCTCCTTGACATCGCGAGCCTCCGCGTCACCGCCGGCGAGCGGGAGCTCCTGCACGGCCTCACGCTCGAGATCCGGCGCGGTCAGCGCATCGGCCTCATCGGAGAGTCCGGTTCCGGCAAGTCCATCGCCTGCCTCGCCCTCATGGGCCTCCTCCCCAGGAACCTCACGGCGAGCGGGAGCGTCACACTCGAGGGCGAGGGCGAAATCCTGGGGCTCCCGGAGCGCCGCCTCGCACGCATCCGTGGCCGCCGGATCTCGATGGTCTTCCAGGAGCCGATGACCGCCCTCAACCCGCTCATGCGGGTGGGCGATCAGGTGGCCGAGATCATGGCCCTCCACCGAACCGCGCCGAACCCTGCCGCCCGCGCGGTGGAACTCCTCGCGGAGGTGCGTCTCCCGGACCCGGCCCAGGCGGCCCGTGCCTATCCGCACGAGCTCTCCGGGGGGCAACGGCAGCGCGTGATGCTCGCGATGGCCCTCGCAAACACGCCGGACGTGCTGCTCGCGGACGAGCCCACCACCGCCCTCGATGCCACCGTGCAGCGCCAGGTCCTCGATCTCATGCAGGACCAGGTCACCCGCCGCGGCACCTCCCTCCTGCTCGTCTCCCATGACATCGGCGTGGTCGCCTCCCGCTGCGAGCGCGTGGTGATCCTGCGCAACGGCGCCATCGTGGAGGCCGGCCGCACCGAGCGCGTCTTCACGGAGCCCCAGCACCCCTACACCCGCGGCCTCCTCGCCGCGTCCGCGCTCCTCACCAACCCGGTCACCGGGCGTTTGCTGACCGTCGACGACGGCCCTCGCCTCGGCCCGCCGCCCCTCCCCGGCGCGGGTGCGGGCACCGTCAGGGTTCCCGACGACGGGGGTTCCGTGGGGGGCGGGGTGAGCGGAAACGTCGCCCCCGGTGCTGCGGACGACGCCGGTTCCGTGGGGGCGGAGGCGACTGCCGTCGTCGCCGACGAGGTTCACGCAGCCCCGGCCAGAGCCCGGGAGGTGCCCCACGACGTGCTCGCGGGCCCCGGCGAGCGGTTCAACCAGTGCACGGACGAGCCCATCCTCCGAGTGGACCAGCTCTCGCGCACCTACCGCCGGCGGCTCGGCCCGTTCGGACGCGCGGTTGCGGTGGAGGCCCTACGCGGGGTCTCGTTCGATGTGGCGACGGGGCAGCGATTCGGGATCGTGGGCGAGTCCGGCTCGGGGAAGTCCACCCTGCTGCGGATCCTCACTGGCCTCGATGACGCCACCTCCGGGACCGTGCAGGTCACGGGCCGCGAGATCACGGGGAAGCGTGACCGGGAGCTCCGTTGGCTGCGGGCCACCGCCCAGATCGTTTTCCAGGAC
>JAAZBW010000242.1 GCA_012513625.1 Actinomycetales bacterium
CATGATCTCGCGGACGCCGGAGAGGCGGTAGCCGCATAACGCGCCGAAGGTGTACACCTCGTCCGAGTCCGCCCACCGCGTCACCTGATCGCAGGCTGCCAACTGCCCCTCCACGCACCAGTCGATCAGCTCACCGAGGAACGGCTTCTCCGTGGTGGGGACGGTATCCAGCGGCACGGCGGAGAGCACGGTGGTGGTGTCCGAGACGTCCACAACTCCCTGCGGGAGCGCGCCCGTTGCGGTGGGTGCGGCGGTGGCCGGCGCCGCCGTCGGGCCTCCCGGCACCACAGGGTCCGTGTCCTCGCAGGCCGCGAGTCCGATCGCGAGGCCGAGGGTCACTACTGCGACGAGGGCTCTGCGCATGTGGCGCCTACTTCCCGGGGTTCGTGGTGTGGATGTGTCACGAAGGCTGCACCCGTGCGGGTGGACCCCGATCATCCCGGACTTCAGAACCGCGGAACTAGGGCACAAAGTGGCGAATATTGGGGCCCCGTGCACCCATCGGGGACTCCCCGTGTCCCCTTTCGTCTCCCCGGGTGCGTGCGATGCCCAGGAGGTGCGGCTGGCTGTGCCGGGGCGCGTCCGGGTGTGCCGGGGTGCGGCCACGTGTGCCCGGGTGCGTGCGGGTGTGACGGGGTGCGCGCGGGTGTGCCCGGGTGCGCGCGATGTCCAGGAGGTGCGGCCACGTGTGCCCGGGCGCGCCGGGGTGTGCCTGGCTACGCGCCGCGCTTCGCGGTGGCGATCCCGTCCAAACCCGCGAGCGTCCCGTGGAGAACGTCCAGTTCCCTGCCCGGCCCGGACGCCGCATAGCCCACGCGCTCCCACGGATGCTCGCCCAGGTCCTCCCCGAGCAGTCCGGCGTGCGAGAGCCTCCCGCCCGACTCCTCCACCAGCACGAATCCCGCTGCCAGGTCCCACGGTCCGGCGTGCGTGCCGTAGGTGCCGTCTGCCCAGCCGGCGGCCACGAAGGCGAGCTCGATCGCCGTAGTCCCCAGGCCGCGTACAGACATCACCTCGGACTTGAGTTCCTGCGCCACGTCCATCGCCTGGGAACCCCAGTACACCGGCGCGCTCCCGCCGGGGAAGGTGGTGAGCACGAGGCACTCGGAGGCCTTCCTCTCCCACGGTGTGCCGAGCCGCACCGGTCCGTCAGCGTCCCACGAGTCCACCCAGGCGCCCATGCCGCGGGCCGCGTAGAACTCGTGCCCGAGCAGCGGCGCGTTCACCACGCCCACCTCCAGCCTCTCGCCGCCCTCCCGGCGCACTGAGGCGCCGATAGAGACCGCGAACGTGGGCATTCCCGCCACGAAGTTCGAGGTGCCATCAATCGGGTCCACGTAGAAGGTGACCCCGGCGCCCCCTCGTCCGGTTCGCTCCAGCGCGGGGCTCTCCAGCGCGGGGCTCGTGTCCCCGCCTTGCTCACCGGCCGCGCCGGGCAGCTGAACCCCGTGCTCCTCGCCCACGATCGTGCAGGCGGGGAATGCGCGGCGCAGTGCGGCGGTGGCAATCACCTCCGCGCGGCGGTCGTGCTCGGTCACGATGTCGTGGAAGTCCTCCTTCTCATCGCGATCCACGGGGGAGCGCACCACCTCGCGCAGGTATGCGGCCACCTCGCGCGCCGCGCCACGTGTCACCTCGAGGATGTGCGCCGTCCCCTCATCTCCGCTGTGGCCCATGCCGCCCCCTCCGCCAGTCCGCTGGCCCGTCCCGTGGCCGACGCCGCCGTCAGTCCGCTGGTCCGTCCCGTGGCCGATGCCGCCACCCGTCCGCTGGTCCATCCCGTGGGCCATGCCGTCTCCTCCACCAGTCCGCGCCCGCCCGCGCGCATTCGCCGCCGGCGGGATCTTCTGCGTCCACCCTAGGCCCGCGCCAGTCCAGCCGCGCTCCCTCTGTGTGCTCCCCGGGAACGCTCTCCCGCTGCCGGCGAACGCGGGATACTCACTCCATGACCCCGAGTTCTCCGCCCACCCCCTCCCCGGCCCCGATCGTGGCCATTGGCGCCCTCGGCGGCACGATTGCGATGACTCCCGCGCAGCCCGGCGAGCCCGTATCCCCGGGCCTGAACGCCGCCGACCTCGTGGCCGCCGTCCCCGAACTCGCCCAGATCGCGCAGATTCGCGCCTCGTCCATCCGCAACGTGGCCTCGCCCGCGATCGTGGTGGACGATGTCCTCGCCGCCCTCTCGTTCGCGCACGAGTCCGCGGAGGGTGGAGCCGCTGGCGTGGTCCTCACGCACGGCACGGACACCCTCGAGGAGACCGCCTACCTCCTCGACCTCCTCTGGGGCCGCGACGAACCGATCATCCTCACCGGGGCCCTGCGCGCACCCACCCTCCCGGGCGCGGATGGGCCCGCCAACGTACTCTCCGCCGTCGTGACTGCCGCGGACCCGGACGCGCGCGGCCTCGGGGTGCTCACCGTCCTCGACGACTCCGCCCACCTCGCCCGCCTCGTCTCGAAGACCGACGCCTCCGGGGTGTGGACCTTCCAATCGCCCGGGTGGGGGCCTGTGGGCCGCGTGCACGAGCAACGCCTCCGCATGATGCTGCGGCCCCTGCGGAGGTTCGAACCGCTGCCGGTCCCCGCCGTGGGCGAGATCCGTATCCCGTTGGTCGAGTCCCCGTTCGACGACGACGCCGCCTGGGTCGGACCCCTCGCCGCCGGTTCCCCGCGGGGCATCGTGGTCAACGGCTCCGGGGTGGGTCACCTCTCGGAGCGGACCGCGGACGCGTTGGAGGAGGCGCTCGCGGGAGGAACGCCCGTGGTGATCGCAAGCCGGAGCGGCTCGGGCACCACCCTGGAGCGCACGTACGGCTATCCCGGGGCGGAGGTGGACCTGATCAGACGCGGATTCGTGATGGGCGGGTACCTGAGCGGGAGGAAATGCCGGCTGCTGTTGCACGTGCTCCTCGCGGACGGCGCCGGACCCGAGCGGATCCGGGAGGAGTTCGCCGCCCGCGGCTTCTGACCGTCGTTCGGTCTGTCTCACCACACTGAAGCGGGCGCCGCCGGTTCGGGCGCCGCATCGCCCGGCGGATCGGCGGCTGCGGCCGAGTCTCGCCCGGGGCGGCGGGCGGCGCGGGAGAATGTAGCCATGATCCCCGACGCCGCGACCCCGACGCCTGCCGAGACGCCGCACCACGGCGGTCCCACTCCATCCGCATTGGCGCCTGGGGAAGCCATTTCCGGCCCGTCGGCCACGCCGCCTCGCGCGCCCCAACCCTCCGCCGCAACCCGACCGGCCACGCGGGTGAGGAGATCGCGGGGGGTGGGGGACGTCGTCGTCGGAGATGAGACCACGCGGGCGGGGGACTTCCTGGGAGAGGTGCTCACGGGGCTGGTGGGTTTGGTGCGGGCCAACGCGGAGTGGTTCGCGGAGACGCACGAGGTGGACGCGCTGCATCAGCTGCGGATCTCGGTGCGCAAGACGCGGGCACTCGGCACGTTCATGGACCCGTTGACGCTGGGAGATCCCGTGCTGCGGGGCGCGAACAGGCGGTTACGGGAGCTGGCCCGGCCGTTCGGGGAGGTCCGAGACCTGGACGTACTAATGGCCGCGGTGGGCGAGGCTGTGGCGCCGGTGGTGGAAGCGGATCGGGGGGCGTTGCGGGAGTCGCTGGGGAGGCGTCGGGGGAAGGCGGCGGCGGAGGCCGAGGCGCTGCTCGACTCGCTCGCCTGGCAGCAGGAACTGGACGTGCTCCAGGTGGCGGCCACGGAGGGGCAGTGGCGCCGTGGGCCGGCCGCCGAAGAGTCGGCGCGGTATGTGGTGGTTCACGGGCTGGATGCCTGGTGGTGGACGCTGACGGAGAGGTGGCGGGACCTCGCGCACCTGAGCGACTCCAAGCGGCACCGGCTGCGGATCGCCGCCAAGAAGATGCGTTACCTGACAGAGCTAACCGCCGGGCTGTGGGAGCCAGAAGTGGGGGAGCGGAGGGAGGCGGCCACGGCCGCGTTCAAACTGTTGCAGGATAACCTCGGCGAGTTGCAGGACTACGTGGCTGCCGTGGAGGTGATCCGTGCGCACGGATTCCGCGCGACGGGCGCTGATCCGCGCAGCGTCACGGCCGCGATGGCCGGCGCGGTGGCAGTTCGGAGCGAACTGGAGGCGGCCGGGCCGTACTGGCGGTGAGTATGGTGGAGGAAGGCTTGGCTGGGCGCGCGCTCTCGGGTGGTAATGACGCACCTTGAGGGGCATTTCTGGCTGGAAGCTGGC
>JAAZBW010000243.1 GCA_012513625.1 Actinomycetales bacterium
CGTCCGCAAGGCCCGCGAGCAGCGTGTCCACCGACTCGTCCTCGGCCGCGAGGCCGTACAGGAGGGTCCCGTCCTTGGAGCCGAAGAAGTGGTAGAACGTGCCCACCGCCACACCGGCCGCCTCACAGATCTCCCGGATCGTCACCTGGTCATAGCCGTGTTCCCGGAAGAGCTCCAGTGCCGAGCGGTAGATGCGCTGCCGCGTCTCCTGCGAGCGCACCGCCCGGGGCATGGCGGCGCGGGGCCTTGCGTGGTCCACTCCCTGCCGCGGGCGTTCGTCTGGCATACGCCCACCCTAGTTCACGCCGTTCTAGTTCTCGTTCTAGAATGGCACTCACGCCCGCAGGTACCGAATCGATGCGGGGCTCCCCACACCACAGAGAGGTGACACATGCGTGCATGGATGTTCAACGGCGCCGGCAATCCGCTGGAGCTCAAGGAGGTTCCGGACCCCGTGGCCGGCCCCGGCGAGGTCGTCATCGACGTGAAGGCCACCGGCCTCTGCCACTCGGACGTCTCCGCCCTCGATGACCCGAACTGGGCCGTCAACTTCCCCAATCTCCCCGTAGTACTTGGCCACGAGCCGGCCGGCGTGATCTCGTCCGTGGGCGAGGGCGTCACCGAGTTCGCCATGGGCGACCGCGTGGGCGCCTTCTCCGGCCCACCCTCGAACCTCGGCTACTACCGCGACGGTGGCTACGCGGAGAAGGTCTCCGTCCCCACCGCCGGCATCGTACGCATCCCCGATGGTCTCGACTTCATCTCCGCCGCCGCGGGCACGGACGCCGGCAACGTTGCGTACCACGCCGTGGTCACCCGCGGCCAGATCGAGGCCGGCGAGAAGGTGGGCATCATCGGCATCGGCGGCCTCGGCCAGATCGGCGCCCGCATTGCCGTGGTGAAGGGCTGCGAGGTCTACGCCGCCGAGCCGCGCGAGGAGGTCTGGGCCATGGCCGAGGAGATCGGCGTGCAGAAGGTGGTGAAGGACATCACCGAGCTCGCCGACGTGGGCCTCACCACCATCATCGACTTCGCCGGTTTCGGCTCCACCACCATGGGCGCCATCGAGGCGGTCCAGCCGCGCGGGCGCGTGGTCCAGGTGGGCATGGGCCAGCTCGTCTTCGAGTTCAACTCCAACTCGCTCATCATCAAGGAGGTGGAGCTCATCGGCTCCATGGGCGGCGGCACGGAGGACCTCCAGGGCGTCTACGACCTCATGGCGTCCGGGGACCTCGCGCCCAAGCTCACCACGTGGGACTTCGAGTCCGTCCCCGAGGGCCTGGACAGGCTCCGCAAGGGTGAGGTGCAGGGCCGCCTCGTCGTCGACATGCAGAAGTAACAAACGGCGGGACGACGGCGGCGCCCGGCTGCCGTCGTCCCCAGGCCGGTCCGGCGGGTGCGGTGGGGAGGGGCCCGGACCTGGGACTCCGAGCCAATGTGTGTGACGGACGCGGCTGCAGGTGGCCGCGCGGCGAAGTAGTCTCGCAGGCGCGAGGGAGGGCGCGGACAGCCCCCTCCCGCCCGCCGCCACCCCTCGAGAGGAATCCCGTGACCGAAGCTGCCGTGGACGCCCACTACGACCTGATCATCATCGGAACCGGATCGGGGAACTCGATCCCCGGCCCCGAGTTCGACGACTGGTCGATCGCCATCGTGGAGAAGGGCACCTTTGGGGGCACATGCCTCAACGTGGGCTGCATCCCCACCAAGATGTACGTCTACGCCGCGGACGTGGCTGACGAGACCCGCAGGGCGGGGCGCCTCGGCCTCGACGCGCAGGTGAACGCCGTCGACTGGCAGGGCATCGTGAGCCGGATCTTCGAGCAGCGGATCGACCCGATCGCCGCCTCGGGCGAGCAGTACCGGCGCGGCCCCGAGACCCCCAACATCGACGTCTACGACCAGCACGCCGTGTTCGTGGGCGAGCGGACGCTGCGTACCGGGCAGGGCAGCGAAGAGCGCGTGATCTCCGCCGATCACGTCGTGATCGCCGCAGGCTCGCGCCCCTATATCCCGGAGGTGATCGCCTCCTCCGGCGTGCACTTCCACACGAGTGACGACATCATGCGGCTGCCGGCGCTCCCGAAGTCGATCGTGATCCTCGGCGGCGGCTACATCGCGATGGAGTTCGCCCACGTGTTCGAGGCGCTCGGCACCGAGGTGACGTTGGTCTGCCGGTCCCAGCTTCTCCGCCACCTGGACACGGACCTCCGGGAGCGGTTCAACACCCTCGCGGCAGAGCGGTGCGACGTGCGGCTCGGGAGGGCCGTGGTGGGCGCCGAGCAGACGCCGGAGGGGGTGCGCGTCCACCTCGACGACGGCACCACCGCGGAGGGTGAGGTGCTGCTGGTGGCCACGGGCCGCACGCGGAACGGGGACCAGCTCGAGCTGGCGGCCGGAGGCATTGCAGAATCGGAGCCCGGCCGCGTGGCCGTGGACGAGTTCGGGCGTTCCACGAGTGCCCCGGGCGTGTGGGCGCTCGGGGACATCTCCTCCCCCTACCTGCTGAAGCATGTGGCGAACGCGGAGATGCGGGC
>JAAZBW010000244.1 GCA_012513625.1 Actinomycetales bacterium
TACCTGTTTGTGCTCGTGCCCGGTGACCGGGAGATCTCCTGGCCGAAGCTGCGTACCCACCTCGGCGTATCGCGGCTCTCGATGCCGTCTGCGGACCTCGCGCGTGAGGCCACCGGTTACGAGCGCGGCACCATCACGCCGTTCGGCTCGCGGGTGGCCTGGCCCGTGATCGTGGACGCCAGCCTCGCCGAGCCGGGCCGCACCATCTCGGTGGGTGGGGGAGCGCACGGCGTGGCGATCTCGCTCGCTGCCGCGGACCTCATCGCGGCCACGGAGGCCTTCGCAGCGGACGTCACCGACCCGCACTGACCCGGACGCTCGCCGCGGTAACGATGGCCAGTCTCACCCGCGCCTATACCTCGCCCGTGGTCTTTTCCTCGGCCTGCGTAATCCGCCGACGGCGCGCGTGCAGTTCCCGCACCCGCTCGGCAAGCTCGGGGTCGGGACCGTCGACGACGGCGCCGGGTACCACCGTCTGGATCGGCAGGCTCGCGATGGGCGAGGGGGGCGCACCGAGCTCCTCGCGCCAGGCGGCGGTTTGACTCGCGGCAGAGGCGTAAACGATCCTTCCGAGACCCACCCAACCGTGGGCTGCCGCGCACATGGGGCAGTGCTCGCCGGACGTGTAGACGATGGCGGCGGTGCGCTCCGCGGCGGAGAGGTTCTGGACGGCCCAGCGGGCAATCGCGAACTCGGGGTGCTGGGTGTGGTCACCCGACGCCACGTGGTTGTGGTCCTCGAACAGCACCTCGCCGGCCTCCGAGACCAGCACGGACCCGAAGGGCTCGTCTCCGGAGGCGAGCGCCTGCTCGGCGAGCTCCACGGCGCGTATCAGGAAGGGACGGTCTGCGTCGGTGATCGTCATGCCCAGATGGTAGCCCGGCACAGGTGTGCGCCCCGAGGCGTACCTGTGCCGGACGAGGGGCGGCACCCGCTACGGGCAGCGGCTCAGCCCTCCGCGGGATTCTCGCCGTACAGCTCCGCCACCGTGTCCGAGAAGCGCTTGAGCACCTCGTTGCGCTTCACCTTCATGGAGGGGGTCAGCAGGTTGTTCTCCTCCGTGAAGTCCTCCGTGAGGATCGTGAACTTACGGATCGATTCCGCCCGCGAGACGGGTTCGTTGGCACGGGTCACGGCGGCGTCGATCGCGGAGAGAACCCGCTCATCGGTGGCGGCCTGTTGAACGGTGAGCGGCTCGTAGCCGTGGTTCCTGAGCCACAGCGGCAGGGCCTCGGCGTCGAGGGTGATGAGGGCGGCGATGAACGGCTTGCCGTCGCCCACGCAGACGGCCTGGGAGACGAGCGGGTGGCCGCGGAGGCGGTCCTCAACGAGACCCGGGGTCACGTTCTTGCCGCCGGCGGTCACGATCACGTCCTTGGCGCGGCCCGTGATGGTTACGTAACCGTCCGCGTCCATGGAGCCGAGGTCGCCTGTCCTGAAGAATCCGTCCTCGGTGAAGGCCTTGCGCGTGCTCTCCTCATCGTTGTGGTAGCTGTCGAAGACGAGCTCGCCCCTGACCTGGACCTCACCCTCCTCGGAGATCCGCACAGTCACCTGCGGGAAGGGCACTCCCACCGTGCCGATCCGGGTATCCGGGGAGGGATTCACGGAGAGGGGGGCGGTGGTCTCGGAGAGGCCGTAGCCCTCCATCACGGTGAAGCCGGCGCCGCGGAAGAAGTGGCCGAGGCGAGGAGGGAGGGCAGCGCCGCCGGAGACGATGTACTTGAGGTTCCCACCCATGACGGCCGCGATCTTGGAGAGCACCAGCCTGCCCGCGATCCGGTGCTGCGCCTTCAGCGCAACCGATGGTCCCTCCGGGGTCTCGAGGGCCCGGGAGTAGGTGATGGCGGTCTTGGCAGCCCAGCGGAAGATCTTCTGCTTGGTGCCGCCGCCCGTCTTGGCATCCGCCGCGTTGTACACCTTCTCCAGCACGCGCGGCGCGGTGAGTAGGTAGGAGGGGTGGAACGTGGACATGTCCGCCACCAGGTTCTTGGTATCCGGAACGTGGCCAAGGACAGTGTCCGAGGTGACTGAGAGTACCTCGATGAAGCGGGCGAACACGTGGGCGAGCGGCAGGAAGAGCAGCGTGCGCGCGTTGTCCTCGATCACCACCTCCGGGAAGCCGCGGCAGCCGGACTCCGTGATGAACACGAAGTTGCGGTGCTTGAGCGCCACGCCCTTCGGCACGCCGGTGGTGCCGGAGGTGTAGATGATGGTGGCGAGGTCCTCGCCGCGCACGGCCAGCGCCCTGCGCTCCGCCTCCTCGGCGGCGCTGCCGTCGGCGGCACCGCGCCGGTTGAGCAGCGGGATGGCGCCGTCCTCGATCACGAGCACCTCGCGCACGTGCGGCCGAGCCTCGATCAGGTCCCGCACGGCCTCCGCCTGCGCCTTGTCTCCGGTGATGAAGTAGGAGATCTCGGAGTCGTCCAGGATGTGCTCGATCTGGGTGGGGGAGTCCGTGAGGTAGATGGCCACCGGGACGGCGCCGATCCACCACAGCGCGAAGTCGAGCTGGGAGAACTCGTAGCTGGTGGGGGCGAGGATGGCCACGCGGTCGCCCACGCCCACGCCGGAGGCCACGAAGCCGGCGGCCAACTGCCGCACCTCGTCCGCGAACTGGCCCACGGTCACCGGGACCCACTGCGAACCGAGCGAGGCCTTCCTCTCCCACTGCACGGCGGAGGGGCGTTGCTCGGCCTTGCGGCGGAGCAGTCCGCCAATCGACATTTCGGGATCCCAGACCACCGGGGTCTCGTTCGTGAACTGCTGCATCGTGGCTCCTCGGGCGGCGGTGTGCGAGTGCGTTTCCAGAGTACCGCGCGAAGGTTTCTGCGCCTGTTGAGCCGCGGCCACTTTTCGTTCGCCTTCTGTCGGCGGCCACGGCCTCTTTCCGCCGACTGGGTGCCTTAGAAGCGAACCTTTCTGGTCTACGGCACACAGTCCACCAAGGGTGTGGTCGACGATTCGTGTGGGTCGACCAGGGGTGTGGACGACGGGGCGTGCGCATCGGCAACATGCCTGCCATGCGGTCGACAGTTCCGGTCCGCGCGCAGTCCCGTGCCCAAACGAACGTCCACAGTCGGCACACCGCAGCAGGCAATCCGACGGTGCACCCTTGACCGAATGCCGCGCCTCGAGTACGTTCGCCGGAAGCGATTCAGTCCTATTCAACGGCGAGAACAGTGGGCCGACCGGAATCCGTGCGAGGGGTGACGCGTGGGCTAACCCACTAACGTCTGGAGCAATCGAACATGAGACAGAAATCGAATTTCACAGCACCGCGCACCCGCAAATTCACCGGCTGGTGGATTGCAGGTGCACTGGCCATGGCAGCGTTTTCGGGCTGTGCAGGAATCAGTGCGGAAAGCGCAGAAACGATGGGTGCCGGCGAGGAGCCTTCGGCGAGCTCGGGTCTCGACGCAGATGCGAGCGCCGAGGAGATCCAGCTGTCGCTCGCCTCCCAGGCGGAAGAGCGTGACACCGAAGCGGTGACGCTGGTATCTGATGAGTATGCGGCGGATCCGGACGATCTTGGCGTTTCGATCTCAGTTGAACCGGCGGAGAATTCACGGGCGCATGCGCTGAGGGCTGATCTGGAATCGCTCGGTCTGAGCGTCGAAAGAATTGACCAGGTTGAGTACAGCCTTGTTGATACCGCCGGGTCCAGGCCAGAGGGTTCTCGTTCTCCCGTGATGATTGACGCCGCCGCCACTGATGCTCGAACTGACGTCCTCATCGCCTTCACGCTCGGTGAGCACCACGACACGATTCCGCTCGAATCGATACCGTTCGCGGAGTTGTACGCACCGGTTGATGTACCGGGCGCCGAAGCGCTGTACCTGGTGAACGAGGAGTTCGCGCAGTTCGTTGTGGTTCGTGAAGGTGGTGGTCCCCTTGTGGTGGCGACAGTTTCGGCAACCAGTCCCGGAGAGGGTGGAGTGCTTCCGGATGCGGCCATCGAACTCCTGAAGGATGAAGTCCTGCGGTTACTGATCAGTTATCA